>JBAZEV010000005.1:17397-47430 GCA_041653695.1 Bathyarchaeia archaeon | reverse complement strand
TTTGGTTGGCGACGAAACTGGATGTTTGTACATGACCCTTTGGGATGACAAAATCGACGCACTAAACGAAGGAGCCACACTGAGCATCACTAACGGTTACATAAACCTCTTCAGAGGAAACATGCGCTTAAACATTGGAAAATATGGCAGCTACGAACTAGTCGACGAATCACCAATCGATGAAGTAAACACAGAAAACAACCTATCCGACAAGAAATACGAAGAAGAACGACGATTCAACAGATACGGTGGCGGCGGTGGACGTGGCGGTGACCGAGGCGGTTACGGCGGCGGTCGTGGCGGCGGTTACGGTGGCGGCGGTAGAGACGGCGGTTACGGCGGCGGTAGAGACAGCGGTCGTAGCAGCGGCGGATACCAACGAAGAAGGTACTAAACACCTTTCTTCCTTTATTTTTCCTTTTAAATCCATTTTTTTGTTTTTGTTTAAACCAACCTTAGTGTAGACTATTCTGTGTGCTATTTAGAACCAGAAATTACTGTTAGCGACGTTTTCTGAAAACAGTTTCATCGGCTAGTTTGTTGATTTGACATTTTCTGCAGTCATCTTCGCAGTTTTCACAAAATATTTCAGCCGATTCATGGATTTCAGCGGTTTTTCCGTTTGTGCCAAAACAGATTATGCTCCCGCAGTGGTTGCAGTAAAATGCTGTAGATTTCATGCCCTTGGATTTTGGCCTGAACGTGTTGAACCGTTCACATTGTGTGCATTTTGCAAGCTTTAGTTTTTCTGTTTTCTCTCCGTGGACAACATCAACTAAGGCTTCGAACATGTTGTAGACCTCTTTTTGTTCAGGTTCGAAATCCAAGTTGGCTTTTCCTCTCCTTGAACCTGAACCCATCTGGGTGAATGTGATTTAAGAAAAATTGCGGGTTGTGATATGTTTACGAAATGGGAATATGGTTAGTTGTTTGGTTTAGGAGTTTTTGATTACTTGATACATTTGACCTAAACAGAATGAGATTGTTCTGAACATATCGATTACTGGGAACACGATGACTCTTGCAAATTTTTTGTTATGCAACGACCTATAAGCGTAAACTGATGCTACGATGAACAGCGGCAGGATTGTGAACCCGAACAGTAACCAAAATGTTACGATGGTGCTTGAGGTCAGATTCATGTAAGTTAACGACCCAACAATAAGAATCCATGTGATGAACCCCATTAACCCCAGAAACGACCACTGTGATACGGAGTCTTTGAGTTTGTTTTTTCTGAGTACTAATCCGCTTCCTTTGCCGTATTGGAAGTTTTGTTTCATAAAATCAGCAAGCGTTGACCTGTGCTTGTGCCAAACCGAGACTTCTGGGTCTAAAACAATTTTGTAGCCTGCTCGGCATATTCGGTCGGCGAATTCAACTTCGTCGAATCCGTACTTGATGTTTTCGTCAAAGTATCCAACCTGTTCGGCTGCTTGTCTTCTGAATGCCATGTTGCATCCTGCTGGGTGCTTGAAGAACGGTTTTACTTGTTCCAGTTCTTCCCGTTTGTTGAAAACTGGCATCAAACGCACTATGCTGTTGTCTGCGTACTGCGAAACAAAGTTGCCGTCAAGAGCTATTGTGCTTCCACCTACGCCGCTGACTTTTGGGTCTTTGAAGTTTTCAACAATTTTTGTTACCCAATTGGGTGGCACTATGCAGTCCGAGTCCGTGAATGCCACGATTTCGCCGTTGCTGCATTTTATTCCCGTGTTTCTTGCAACGTTTAGACCGTTTCGTTTTTCGATTACAAGTTTTACGGGGTATTTTTTGACGATTTCCTGTGTTTTGTCTGTGGAGTTTCCGTCAACTACTATTACTTCTACCCTGTTTGGGTTGTAGTCCAGTTTTTGAAGTGACTCTAGCAACGGCTGTATTGTTGGTTCCCCGTTTCGCACAGGAACTATCACCGTTACTAAGGGAGATGTATCATCGTTTTCCATTAGAACCGCTTCTTTATCTGACGTAGAATCCACTCAACTCAATTTATTGTTTTTCCCATAAAATGCTTAAGTTGCACAAACACAGTTTTAAGAACCAATAACCCTTTGATGGAACCAAAATATTTCCTGTATTTTGTGGTGTGGTATGTTTGCCTAAAACAAGTCAACGTTGTCCCGATGTTTCTGTTGTAATCGTTAACTATAACGGACAAGGCATGCTTCGTCAGTGCTTAACCACGCTGTTAACAACTGATTACCCAAACATTGACATAACCGTCGTCGACAACGCCTCCACAGACAACAGCATAACCAAAATCCAAGACCTGCTAGCCGCAAACCCCAGAATACAGCTTATACAAAACCCACAAAACGTGGGGCACGCTGAGGGTTGCAACATCGGAGCACGACATTCCAGTGGCGGTTACCTCGTGTTTTTGGATAACGACATCATGTTCAACGATAAACACTGGTTACGTGAACTGGTAAACGTGATGGAAAACGATGCCTCTGTTGGGTTGGCGCAGGCAAAAATTGTGTTAGCACAAGACAACAACCGACTTGAATATGTTTGTTTGGCGGTTGACGGTTTAGGGTCATGGGCTGCAAACTATGGTTCAGACGCGAAGATGTTTAACGAAGACTTTGAGGTATTGGCGGCGTCCTCTGGGTGCTGCATAACACGAAGAGACGTTTTCAACAAGGTTGGAGGCTTTGACGCTGACTACTTCATCTACGACGACGACACCGACCTTTCCATGCGCATACGCCTGCTGGGGTATCATGTTTTGTTTGTTTCTTCTGCTGTGGTGATTCACCGTGGCGGAGTTCTGCGGGGCGTTAGCGGGTTTATGCTTTTTCATTCCTCAAAAAACCGTTTGTGCACTGCATTGAAGAACTATGAACTCCGAAATGTGTGTTGGCGGTTTCCGGTTCTGAGTTTTTTCACGTTACTGGTTTCCGCTGGTTTTTTTGTCGTTAAACAACATGAAGAAGCCAAAGCAACATTGAACGGCGCAGTGTATCCGCTGTTTAATCTGCGTAAAATATGGACTAAACGGTTACTGTTTCAACCAAAACGGCGCGTAAAAGACTCCGAATTAGTAAACAGCGGTTTTGTTCGCAAGGACTTCCAGTTTACGTTGCAGGATTTACGGTTGAAACTGCAGCACATGTAGCAATCTATTTTTTACAAAACAATACGCAACTTTTCCAGAACAAACCCTCAGATGTGTGACTTAGTTGTTTGCATGTTCTGAGACACGCAAGTGCTTTTTTTCACAGAATCTGCTATTGCCGAATTGGCTAGCCATGACTCTGAAAAATTCCCCAGCTAAACTAAAAAGTTTAGACAAAAACAAGTTCAGCATCGAAGAAATCGTGGACTCCTTAAAGAGTGTTGGGGATGATGTTGAGCAAATTGTTACGTTAACTTCAAAGGAAAAACTTTTGGTGGCAGAGTTGCTTTCGTCGTTAAAGCATGTGCCGCAACGGATGTTTTCAGTCGCAGTTTCCACATCCGGGCTTCCCATCAAAATAGGCGCATTCACCCAAGCGAACATAGACTCTCAAGGACACCTGATATTATCGTCTGACGATGGATATTTGCGGGTCATGGACTTAAACGAAACAAAAAACCGTGACCTCATGATGGCTGTAATTGGCGACATTATACCTAAATTCAAAGACTTTGCCCGCCAAATCTCAGAAGAAACGATTCAGAAGCCTTTACCAGTTCTGGAGATATCGCCGCCTGAACCGCTTCAGATAATCGAGGTGCTAGAAGAAGTGCCCGTTGTTTTGACTGACTCGGACACTGTGTTCGTTCAGGAAGAAGCTCCTGTTGATTTGACAGATTCAGATGTCATGTGTGTACAGGAAGAAGTGCCCGTTTATTCGGCAAAACAAAATGTGAACATTGCGGAAATCTCCTCAGAGACTTTGGAGTATTTGGAGATGCTAGGTAACGAGGTGTTTGACCAGTCGCCTGTTAGCGTTTATTTTGATGACTGGTTGGTTAACCTTCGGCAGGTTATGTTAGGGTTTGAATCCAGCGGCGTCATAAATGTGGACGAACTTTTCACGGATGAATGCGAGCAAATATTCAGCGATATTGAAGAGGAACTTGCCAATAGGCTGCTAAATGAAGCTGAACTTGAAGCGTCAACAAAGACGCTTGATGAGAAAAAGTATATTCTGAGAAAGATGGACGATGAATATACCGCCCAAACCCAAAACATCCAAGTTAGAGGAAAGAGTGCAATCGACTTTTTAATCAAAAACGTTCAACGCCTAGAAGACGAAATTGCTAAAACAGAGCAAATCAAAACAAATAACATCATCAGGAGAATTGCCCTAAAACAAAAACGGTATACCCTTACCCAGAAACTGAAATCTGCAAAACACCGATTGTCGCTGGCGATGGATAACTCCGCTGCTAAACAGGAAAAACGTGTGGAGATTGGCTCTGCATCCTTTGCCCAAACAATTGACCTTAAAGTTGACGAAAACAGTTCCAAGGACGATTTAGTTGAAAACGTGCGACGATTAGAAGAAGCGCTTGAAGAAGCAAAACAAGTCAAAACAAGTGTCCTTCAGCCTCTTAAGAAACTTGCCAAAGAACAAAGAATTTCTGAAGTCATTGAGAAATTGGACTTTGCTAAACAGTTGTTAGAGTTGGCGGAGCAGACTTCTGAAGTTGAAAAGCAAAGAATCCGTGAGGAATACGAAAAAAAGAAGCAAGCTACAATCAGTAATGTGCAAAGTTTAGAAAAAGAGATCGAAATCAAAAGAACTGACGGCTCAATAGAAGCAAGAAAAGCGTCAACTATGGCTTTGGCAAACGCAGTAAGGTCACTTATTCAAAGAAACACCGAGCCAACACAGTAAACCTGATTTTTTCAGAGACAAACCCAAAGAATGCACAAAAAAATCTGGTGTGTGTGACCCTCTGCAAATGTTTGGCTTTTGCGTGTCCATTCGCTACACAAACGGAGCGCAGTGCTTTGGTTCTGTTTGGAGTATGAACTCTTTTGAGATTCTGGTATCTACAGTTTATTTTTCAACTACTATGCCGTCTTCAAGTGCAATCTGGCGTTCCGCGTAGTCTGCGATGTCCTGTTCATGAGTGATTACGATGATTGTTGTTTTTGTTTCTTCATGGAATTTTTTAAGCAAATCCATAACCTGTTTTCCCGTTACAGAATCCAAGTCACCTGTTGGTTCATCAGCAAATATCACTGAGGGACTGTTGGTTAACGCGCGGGCTATTGCAACTCGTTGCATTTGTCCTCCACTTAACGTGGCGGGATACTGTTTAGCTTGGTTGGACAAACCCACACCCTTAAGCAGGTTTTCTATTCGGTCTTTGAGGTCTTTGCTCATTCCTGCTAGGTCTGCGGGTAACGCAATGTTTTCTTGTGCAGTAAAATGTGGCAGTAACGCGTAGCTCTGGAAAATGAAGCCCATCTCGTTAAGCCTAGCTTTTGACCTAGATGAATCATCCATTCTGTGAAGGTTTTTGCCACGAAACAGGACAACACCGTAATCTGGGCTGTCCAGACCCGCCATGCAGTTCAACAACGTTGTTTTTCCCGCACCAGAGTTACCCATAATCGCAACGAATTCGCCCTCTTTAACGTCAAGGTTTACGCCACGCAGGGCATAGACTGTTGTTCGTCCAAGGTTGTAGTTTTTGGTTAAACCCCGCACCGTGATGATGTTTTCGTTTGAGGCGTCGGTTACTTCAAAGTCTTTTGTTTCAAAGATTTGTTTGCTAAAACCAAAATAGGGGATGTCTGTTCCGAAGAAGTCTGTCCACATTTTCAGCAGTTCTGCTGCAACAAAAAGGTCTGTGCTTAACTCCGCCAAGGGCAGCAACGCGTTTTTGAAGTTGTCCACTGTATCTATTGTTCTTACTCCGTTTTTGCGGGCATCCAAATAATCCCGCAGGTGAATCTGGCACTGGTCTAGTTTGTCTGACACTTCGGCAAGCAACGTTTTTCCGTTTTCTATCTCTGATGCCATTTCTGCTATTGTTTTGTTCAGGTCTATGGATTCATTCTTGATTTGGTGCGGTGTAAGCAACCTTTGTGGAACATCGTATAACGCAAAGATTCTGGAAAGCAGGTTATCTATATCCTGTAACGCGCTGAGTTTAGCTGCCAAAATCCTCAGGAACAGTTCCAGCTTTGTTTGAAGCTTCGGACTGGTTGTTTTGTAATGCGACCCCGCAACCCCCATTTGCAGCCTTTCAAGCACGCCATCTAACTCTTTTAGACGCGTAATCGTTGGCTTCAAAAAGACAACAAAAAAGTTAGCTATAAGCAGCTTGTCAACCAGTTCATCCACATTCAACTGGGTCTGGGCGCTTGAACCAGTAAAAACTGGGGAATCAAAACCTGAAAGCCTGAAACGGTACTGTTGTGTTTCCGCAAAATCCCATAACGTTACGATGCTTTTCAGTTGAATTTCGCGGTGGCTTGCTGGAAGCTCTTTAATTATCTTTTTTAGTTGTGAATCAAACAGTTTCACAAGATTCGGGTCTACCTCTTTGATGAAGTCTTTAACAATATGCGAAGTTTCCCGCAGTTCCTGGTCTTCCTTAAGTTGCCTTTCTAGTCTGGATTTGTTGTCTGCGTAGTATTTCCTGAAAACCCTGTAAACATTTCCAGTTTCAACACCGTCAACAACCTTCTGGTCAGCTGTTCCCTGTTTTTCTCCAGACAAAACAATAAACTCGTTTACCTCTTGGCTGGACATCGCTTTGCTTGATGTACGTAGACTCTTTTTGCATTCTGAAACCAGTTTATTTTGCAGTTTCGCGTTTATCGCATGTAACGATTTATCTATTAAACCCGCTGAGTAAACTTTCATTTCTGTTCCTCCAATTTATTGAATGGACCCTTTTCAACATGGGAAATTTTTCCATCTGACATATGCACGATATAGTCGCATTGTTCCGCTATCCAACGGTTATGGGTTACCAGAACCAAGGTTTGTTTGTTGATTTTGTTGATTCTACGAAACAGGTTCATCACATCCGCGCTTGTTATGGAATCTAAATCGCCTGTGGGTTCATCGCCCAGTATGATTGCTGGGTCTGTTATGAGTGCACGGGCAACCGCAACACGTTGCTGCTGACCACCCGACAACTCCGTGGGCAGGTGGTAGAGTCTGTCGCCCATTCCAAGTTCTCTTAGTATCATTTTTGCTTGTTCACGGGCTACGCCTGCTTTAAGTCCCTGCAACAGCAGTGGCGTTTCCACGTTTTCTACAGCAGACAAAAACGGAAACAGGTTAAACAACTGGAAAATGAACCCGATTTTGTCCCTGCGGAAATTGGTCATCTGCCCATCTGAAAGCGTTGCGGTGTCGATGCCGTCGATTACTATGGTTCCTTCAGAGCGGCGGTCCAGATGCCCTATCATGTTCAGCAGGGTTGTTTTTCCGCAGCCTGACGGACCCATAATCGCCATCATGTCACCCTTCTTTACTGTAAGGTCTAAGCCTTGGATTGCGTGGACTTCGTTTGATTTTCCTTCGCTGTACCGTTTATGTAAACCCGTGATTGCCAAGATTGAGTCTTTATCGGTTTTGGCAACTGAACCTTTTTTCTGTTTTTTTGCTTTAGGTGCCATATTCTTTGTCCTCCTTTAACCCACATACCTCAACGCTTCTGCTGGTGGAATCCTAGACGCAAACCATCCCGGAACCGCTCCCGAGGCTAATGCAATCAATGTGATGAAACCTAGGTATACTCCAAGGTCGTTCCATGGGATTACCAGTGTTGCGCTTTGCATGTTGGCAAATCCAACGCTGATTAGAAGACCGTTGGCAACTCCGATGGCTAAGCCGATTATGCCTAACACAACCAGTTCCAGCAACACAGAGAGCATTACCTGTGTTCTTGGGAACCCGATTGCGCGCATCATGCCGATTTCACGTTTTCGTTCGGATACATTGCGGACGCTGATTACGGTCATGCCTACTGCGCCGATTACGAGTCCGAATGTGACGTATATCTGCAGGAAGGAAACTACTCGCTCTATCATCTCTAGTGATTGCTCAATTTTTGAGTAAAGCACTGTTGTGCTTGCAACGTAGAAGTTGTCGCCTGTTTGTTTGCGGTATCCTTGGTTGTTTGTATTTGTGTAGACTTCAACGGCTTGTGCGATTGACTCGATTTTGGGGTCGTCCATTGCGTAGGTTGTTTTGATTAGGTATTTGTCGTATTGGTTTGGTGCTTTGGATGTTGTTGTTATGCCGTTTGCTTCTGCCAAAAAGCTGGTTTGGTTTGCCCAGTATTCTGTGAGGTATATGTTGCCGATTGCGTCCATGAAGTTGAAGTCTCCACTTAGGAGGTTAAATGATGACAACGGGAAGCCTCCTGCGCGTTGAGAGTCTAATCGTCCCGCAATAGTGAATGCTTGATACACGGGTACCCCATATTCTGAGGTGTTCATGGGTATCCAAATCTGCATTCCCAATGGTAGAATGAAAGAGTCAGTGAAAACCACTGGGTTTTCGATAACGGCGCCGTTTGTGTCCCGTAGTACGCTTACGCCTTCCAGTTCGCTGCCGTCGTAGCCGCTGAATGAACTAAAGTCGATATCTGTTAAGTCGCGGTCTTCTGACATCAGGTTAGCCAACGAAACATTGTATGCCGCCATTCTGTAGTCTGGGTCAAAGAACATGTCCCATGCCTGTTTGCTCATCTGGTTTAGTTGTTCATCGGTTACGTCTGTTGCTGGTGGCTGGGTTATGCCGTCTGGGAAGCTGCTCAAGTAGAAGTCGTAGCGCCAGTCTGAGTCTGATGCGTTGGTTGCGTTTCCGCGGATTTGTTCTGTTGTTAATTCGCCGTATCCTAGTGGCAGCATGTCTGTTTGGGCGTTAAACGTTGCCGAATATGGGTTGTTTAATGCCACGTAACGTTGGTAATCTGTTAATGAACGGTACGTCTTGAAGCCAATCACGTCCGTAATGTGGCTGTCAAGTTTGTAGATTTCTTGGATGTAAGACAGGTCAGTGATGTTTGCTTCTGGTTTGTTCATGAAAACTATGAGGTCTACGCCCCGTGAGTCCTGTTCGGTTTCTATTATGGAACTTAAGTTTGTTGGAACCAGTGTTGCAACTGTTACATTCAATGTGAGTATCACAGCAAAGATAGCAAACGTTAACGTTGAACGTGTTTTATGTGACGAAATCATTGACGGCGCAATCTGCCCAACTCCTTTGAGTCCTCTGATTTTCACTAGCATGCTTCGCAGTCCGTTCATGATTGGTGAAAGGTTAACTGATACCAGCAGAACTGAGCCAACAATAATCTCTGCTACGCCGATAATCAGGATGTCTGGTGCTAAACCTGTGATGTCTGGTATCCATTCGCCCATTGCTACGATGAACAGGAATGCTGGTGCCGACCAAAGTGCAAGAGCCGTGATGTTTAACGCCTTAACGCGGCTTATGAACCGTGAAAGAACACCACCCAACCCCGAGAACAGCAAACCTGCTCCGATTAGGATGTTTCTCCACTCGTCTAGGGTGTTCCAGCCTTCGCTTACCCAGATTGATTCATAGTTTTTGTCTATGGTGCCGTTAAACAGTAACACGAAAACGCCTGCGGCTACGGCTAATATGCCCAGCAGAACCAAGTTTCGTCCAGATTTTTCTTCAAACGTTACCTTGATTCCCCGCAGTGCCTCTACAATGTTTACTCGCGATGCCCTTAACGCGGGCAGTAAACCTGTTACGATGCCTAGCAGGACTCCTGCAATTACTGAAAGGATTACAACCTGCTCAGACACAACTGGTTGAACGCTTAACTGTCCTGTGCCAAACAGTTCAACAAGGTAAACCGCAACGGCTTGCCCAAAAGCTAAACCGCCAGCCAATCCGCAGATTCCTCCGATTACTCCTTGGAATACGTTTTCGATTAGCATGGACTGGGCGATTCCTCGGCGGTTTTCTCCGACTGCACGTAGTACTCCTGTTTGGAATTCGCGGTCCTCGACACTCATGAGTTGGACGTTTGTGATTAACAGAACACCTGTTATCATGATTAATAGTCCAAGCGCCGTTAACATGGTGGACAGTAACGTCATTATAATTTCTGCAATGCTAAAGAACGTCAACCGCGCCGAGTCCACGCTGTAAACCTTGTATGATTCACCTGTTGTGGGGTCAAATTTTTCTGGGACTGCGGCTTTGACGGTGTCTACTTGTTGTTGCAGGTAGTCTTGGTTTATCTCTGTGGTAAAGTGACCCGTTTTAAGTGCAACCAGATACGAGCCAATGCGGTCAGTTACGCGGGTTGGGTCTTGAAGGCTGTACCACTGTTGCAGGTGGTCTAATGAAAGCAGTATTCCCCTGTATTGGGAGCCGATTCCGGGACGGTTTGAGTCAAAAATGCCCACGACTGTTAATTCAACCCGTTCTGTGGTGTATACGGGTGTTACTATTGGAAATCCAGTGGTTTCGTTGAATGCGATTGATACAGTCACATTCGTGAATTCTGTGGTTAACACAGTTGGAAGTGTGGTTTCTTTGGTTAAACCCAAGTTTTCTGCCAAGTGGCTTGACATCAAAACTGTTGTGTTGGATGTTAAATAGTCGCTGATGTCCATTGGGTTGTCTGTTTTCCAGTCATAGAATATTCCAAACTCCGTTGGGTAACTGGTTGAAATCCCCGCAAACGTTACCGAGTCATCAAACTGCGACCCCAACATCACAGGCGCCTGCATGGTTAACTCGGGCATTATTGCCACGGCGTCGGGAACTAGGTTGCGTATCGTTTGGGCATCTGATGCTGTTAAGTAGCCGCCTGTTGTGGCGTTTGATATGCTGAAGTCTACTTCGCCTTCTCTTTGAAGCATGCTTGTGAGAAACGCGTTTTGCAGCGTGTCTGTAGTGATTTGAATACCAACAAGCAACGTTACACCCAACGCAACCGCAAGAATTGCACTAAGGTTCTTGGTTTTCCTTCTCCACAACGACCGTTTTGCTACCATAAAACTTGATTTTAAACCCATTCCTTCCCACACCTTTACTTTGTTTCGTTAATTTTTTTAACTATGCCTTCAAGCTCTTCGGCAGATTTGTTCAGGATTTCCTCGATTTGCTTTGAATGCTGCTCAGTTAATCGAGACTGTTTCACTGCGCGAAGCTCCAAAAGCGCCATAACAACCCGTTTTGCGGGCTCTTTTACTCCGGACAAGATTTTTTCGTCATTTGGGGCAAACTGAAAACCCCCAATAAGCATTGGCACAAGAAACTCAAGTTTATCCATGAGCGTTTGCCCAAAGCTTATCTGTTTTTCAAACAACACTTTTCCTTTATCCGTAAGCGTGTAACGTTTCATCCCCGTTTCATCGCTGGGCTGCTCAGTGGTGAAACCCTTCTCCTGCAACCGAGCCAACAACGGATAAACCGAACCCGAACTGGGTTTCCAGCGTCCGCCTGTCTCTTCTTCGATTACTTCAACGATTTCTGCGCCTGACATCGGCTTTTTTACCAGCATATTCAAAACCAAAAACCGCAAAAGTCCCCGAGGAACGCCTCCAGCCCGTTTTATCCATTTATCTGTCATTATGTCACCAGTGATGTCATTAGCGACATCACGAGCGACATATAACCGTTATGTATGTAGTTTCAATATTTATGGTCTTTATTGGCGACATTTTGATAGTTGTTGTGATTATAATACAACGAACGCCAGAATGACCTTAAACGAGCTAACACTTTAACCAATGGGGCTCAATAGATGACTACATCCGAGAACATGAAGGCTTAAACGGAAAAACACCTGCAGAAGCATGTGGAATAACAATCGAGGGAAAAAACAAGTGGAAAACTCTGATACAGAACGCAACAAAACTCAAGAAGACACTTTAAGTTGTTCAAGGAAATGTTTTCGCAATGTTTTCAACATTTTCAAAAGTAGATATCCACTCATCGCTTTTTAAATCATAAATGATAGGAAATATTATCATGTTGGTAAGTGTTTTAGCTAACTGAAACATACGGTAATCTTGTTTAGAAAAATAATTTTGTTCAAAATATTGTGGATGAATCTTGTTTCTTCTTTTGCTAACTTGGTCTAAGAACTTGAAAGTGTTTTCAAACAGTATTCCTTTTTCTCTAAGAAACTTTAGTTTGTCAATTAGCTTTGTATCTTTAGCTTTTTGAAAAGCCGTTTTATTTGGAGAGAAAACAGTTGAGTTGACAATTGTATAGAATCCTTTTGCTTTAATCCACATTCTATCTATGTTAATTTCTGTTTCTTTCCAATCCACTAGGGGTTCAAATAAAAGCTGTTCTATTTCACCTTCAAATAATTGTAAATATGTGGAGTAACATTTTTCACAGAAATTTAACCTAGCCAAACCCCGTAATTTCTCAATTACTTCAGACATTAAAAATCTGCTCCCCATTTTAATAAAGTCTTTTTATCGCTTAAAATTTGTGTAATCCCTTAGAGACTCTTCGTGAAAGTCATCCGACGATTTTTTACAGAATTATTTTCCGACGTAGACTTTACAGAACCCCAAAAAATAATACATATAAGTAATTCTCAGCTTTCTATGGATTACTTATGCTGTTGAGGTGTCCTGATGTCCGATAAAACTGCAACTGAGCGCAAGTTTGTTGGTGCAGATTTTGAGACGTGTACTGGCTGTGGTATCTGTGAGCTGGTTTGTGCGTTGCAGCAGGAGAAAACCTTTGACCCTAAACGTTCCCGAATCAAGGTTTTGCGGTTGCATCAACTGGTTAACATGCCTGTTGCGTGCCGTTTATGTGAGGATGCTCCTTGTGTTCGTGCGTGTCCAAGGGATGCGTTAACGCAGTCCGCGGAAACGGGAGTTGTAACGGTTGACGATTCTAAATGTGACCTATGCACATGGTGTATCGAAGCGTGCCCGTATGGGGCAATTTATGTTACAGCGGACAAAAAATCTGTGATGACCTGCAACCTGTGCGATGGCGAACCCCAATGTATAGAGTGGTGTCCTGAAGGCGCGTTATGTTTGATGACCAAAAAAGAGTTTGACCAGAAAGCCAGAAAAGTTACCGTGAACAAGTTGATTCCAGAAGGATGGAAGTAAACAGATGGCTTTGAAGAAACTAGAAGAACTTGGTTTTAAACCAAAAAAAGGCGCAGAAGCAGAGAAACTAAAAAACGAAACCACAGACATCCTGAAAGGCATCGAATCTGATGAAACAAAAAAACTGGTTTTGGACCTTTTGTTTGAAGCCCTATCCCAAGAAGACCCCAAAGAGATTCTGGTCTACGGCATGTATGTGAAGAAACATCTTTGTCCGGATATTAGTTCTAAACAGAAAGATAAAATCGAACAAACCCTGAAACAGCTAGCCGAGATAATCGGAAAATAAAGGGCAGAGAAAACCCTTCTGTTTATTCTCTTATGTGTCCTCTGCCAAGTATGAAAAACTTTGTTGTTGTTAGTTGCTGGGTGCTCATCGGTCCGCGGGCATGCAGTTTTTGTGTGCTGATTCCCATCTCTGCGCCTAATCCGAACTGGTTGCCATCTGTGAACCGTGTAGAAGCATTCCAGTATACCGCCGCGGAGTCGACTTCGCGGATGAATTTTAGCGCCTTGTTAAAGTCCGCCGTAAGTATCGAATCCGAATGCTTAGTTCCATACTTGTTAATGTGTGCGATTGCCTCTTCGGTGCTGTCCACTATTTTGACTGCTATTATTAAGTCCAAAAACTCTGTGTACCAATCCGCCTCTGTGGCGGGTTTAAGGTTAGGCATAACCTTCATGGTTTTGGGGCATGCTCTGACTTCCACTCCGTTAAGGTTAAGCGCAGAAACCACGTCAAACAGAAACTTTTTGTCAACATCCTTGTGGACTATTAGTTTCTCTGCTGCGTTGCAGACTCCGGGTCGTTGACATTTAGCGTTGATTATAATATCCACTGCCCGTTTCAGGTCAGCGTCAGGTTCAACATAGATGTGACAGTTACCTGTCCCCGTTTCAATGGTGGGGATGGTAGCTTTTTCTACTACTGTTTTTATCAGATCTGCTCCGCCGCGGGGAATTAACACGTCGATATACTGGCGCATGGTCATCAGTTTTTCTGCGGCTGCGCGGTCTGTTACGGGGACAACTTGGATTGCATCCTCGTTTATTCCCGCGTTTTTGAGGGCTGCCCGCAGGGCGTCTCCGATTGCCATGTTCGAGTTTATGGCGTCTGAGCCGCCGCGCAGTATGATTGCGTTTCCAGATTTTATGCACAGCCCCGAGGCTTCGGATGTGACGTTGGGTCTGGACTCGTATATGATTCCGATTACCCCCAAGGGGACACGGATTTGTCCGATGATTAACCCGTTGGGTCTGGTCCATGTTTTCACGATTTCGTTAACGGGGTCAGCTAAGGTGGTTACCTCACGCAGGTCAGATGCCATGCCCTGGATTCTACTTTTGGTTAAAACCAGCCTGTCGATTAATGCCTCTTTTATGCCTTTGGCTCTTGCTGCTTGGACGTCTGTTTGGTTTGCTTGCAGAATCTTTTCACAGTCCGTTTCCAGCATATCTGCCATGTTGCACAGCGCCTGATTCTTTTGTTCCGTGGACAACTGGGCAAGCTGAACCGATGCAGCTTTGGCTTTTTGGCATATTTGTTCGATTACCACTTTTTTCACTTCACTATACAGATGTTTTTTCGTGCAATTACTTCTTTATTTCGTATGTAACCCAAGGCTTTTTTGATTTGGGTTGTCTTCAACCCTTTTACAACGTTTATTTCCGCGCTTGTATAGTTGGGGTTGCCTTTGGCAAACTCTTGGCCTGTTTGGTCAACTAGGCTGATAACATCGCCCTCGTTGAAGGTTCCCTCCACCTTTGTCACCCCCACGGGCAACAGGCTAGCGCCCTCCATTATCGCCTTTTTTGCGCCTTCGTTAACCGTGACCTGTCCCTTCACCGAAGCCCCGTAGGCAATCCACCGTTTAATCGAAGGCAACCGCTGCTGGGGCTTGAATATGGTTCCTGTTTGTTTGCCTTCCAGTATGTCCAGGATAACATTTTCTTGTTGACTGTTCGCGATAACCAACGTTACCCCACTGGTGGCTGCGATTTCCGCGGCTTTGAGTTTGGTTTTCATGCCGCCTCTGCCTTGTTTGCTTTTGCCTTCAACCTCGCATCGGAGTTCGGGAGTGATTTTTTCTACTGTTTGGATTAGTTTTGCTTCCCGTTTCCTTGGGTCTGTGGTATACAACCCGTCAACATTGGACAGTATGATTACCATATCTGCTTCTAGGGCGTTTGCGACCAGTACAGAGAGGATGTCGTTGTCGCTGAAGTTTACTTCGTAACCGTTTGTTACGGGTACCAGCTCATCGGTTGAGGTTACGTCGTTTTCGTTGATTATGGGAACAATGCCCAACTGCAACGCGGTTTCCAACACGTCGCAGACATGCAGGTATGCTGCCCGGTTGGATAGGTCTTCTGCGGTTAGCAGTACCTGAGCAATTTTCAGGCCGTGTTTTTTGAATAGTTCACGGTATGTGGACATCAATATGCTTTGTCCGGTTGCTGCGCAGACCTGCTGGAATATTATGTCGTTGGGTTTTTTTGGGATTTCCAGCTCTGCTAAGCCTGCAGCGACTGCTCCTGAGGTTACGAACACGATTTTGTTTCCCATTTTTATGGCGTAAGCTATCTGGTCAACCAGTTTTTGCATCAATTCGCGGTTGAGTGCGCCGTTTTTGTTGGTCAGGCTGGCTGTTCCAACTTTTACGACAATCAGTTTTTGGGACATATGTGTTCCTTTTTGTTAAAGTTTGATTTGTATTATAAGCCTTGTCAAAGGGTTTTGGTGAGAAAATCTTATACCACAAAAACGTGTATTGTATACTGGGGGATTTTTGTTGAGTCTAGGATTAGGTTGCTTACCAAGCCATGTTGTGCCCGAGCGGGTTACAAAATGGTTAACCGCGGAAAACATCTCGTATTCACAGTTAATTGGCGAGGACGCCCGTAACACGTTGTTTAGTTGTGTACTCACTTTGGGTTCCGGGACAACAATTCGGGTGATTCAAGCCTCTGCTCGAATTGATTCTATCTGTGTTTCGGCTGTGCTGGGTTTAACGCCGGTTCAAGTTAAGATGTTGAGCCAGAAAACCAAAACCACGTCTGAAAACGTTTTCAACGAGTTGCGCTTCAAACTAGCATGCATCGACGTAGAACTTGATGTTCACAGCGACAACTTTGTGGTCAGCAACACGATTTACTATGACGGGTTAACCAAGGACCGTTTCTTCAAGGCTGTCTCGGATGTGGATAAGGCGTATGGGTTTGCGGGTTGGTTGCTGGAGCAGATGCTGTAGTTTTTCTGAAAAAAATACTGTTTTCAACAATGTACCTCTATTAGTCTTCAAATATGTTTTTGTGTTTGGAGCCAGAGTTTGTTTTCGTATGACGTAATATTTAATACTCTGTTAAATGTAAAATACATCAAAAGGAAGAATGGTTAAGCATATGCCTTCACCATCAAAACGCAAGACGTTACTACTTGTCACAGTTTTTTGTTTGCTAACTCTAACCCTTTTACCCGCCAATTGTTTTGCTGCAAGCCACGATTACAGCTATAAACTATTGGACAGCCCAGGCGGCAGCAAACAGTACACGTTAACTGTGTCGATAACCGACAGCCTCAACGATTATTACTCCAGTCAAGACCATAACCTGTACAGTTACGATTTTTCCAAGTTCGTAACCCCTGATGCGTTGCAGCCCGTTGCAGATGACCTATGGAGCATATACAGCAGCGATGAAGATTTCGCGAACGGTGTGTTGATGTTGGTGCACCAGATTCCGTATGTTGAAAGCTCCCCACAAAAATATCCAATCGAAACCATCATCGAAAACGAGGGCGACTGCGACCTTTTCACGATAATAGCGGCGTCTATAATGAAGGCGGGGGGCTTGGATGTGGTGATGTTGTTATTGGATGAGCAAGAGCACATGTTGCTTGGTGTTTACCTTCCAGAATCTCCGAAGGATGCGCGGACAACTGCATATTTTTACACTTATGACAGCAAAAAATACTACGTGGCTGAAACCACTGGCGGTTTATGGGAAACCGGTTGGCGTGTAGGCGAATGCCCCGACACTGTTCAGGGTTCTACCGCGCAGATAATCCCGTTGCGTAACTATGAACGGGTTGCCCCTGCACAGGTTGCGTCCAGTTACAGTTCACCTGAAACTTCCAGTATCTATATGTCGATTTCCTCAAACTTTGTTGTTTCAGCAAACAACGTGGAAATAACAGGCAACCTTTTGCCGTCGTTGGCGGGCAAAACGGTAACGTTGTATGTAAGTTCCATGGGTTCACCGTTAACCAAACTGGCAACCGTGGTAACCGATTCTCTGGGACATTACACGCACATATGGCAAGCACCAACCGGAGGCATATACACAGTCAGAGCTAACTGGTCAGGCGACGAAGACTACAGCGGTTCAGACAGCACTTCATCACAGTTAATCGTAATACCTTTCGAGGGACTGCTTGTAGGCGGTGTTTTGCTGGTATTTGTTTTGATACTTGTGATTGTAACCTTGGCAACAAGGGAAAACAGGCAACAAAACAAGGAACTGTTTCAAGCTATCGGTTTAGCGGATTTATCGGACTAGCCTTGAAACATTTATTTTGGTATACACCCTTTTTTGGTGCATCGGAGATTGATTCATGCTGGATATTGATTCAGGGCTTAAAGCCCGTTTTCCAGATTTGACCGCATTACTGCTTCATGTTAACGGTTTAGTAGTCCAGAAAAAAGATACCAAACTGGAAGAATTCAAAGTTGAAATATCAAACCAGATACGTGCCGATTACTCCCTAGAAACAGTAAAAGACGACCCCGTTTTCAGGGCATACAGGGACTTTTACTGGAGCATCGGAATTGACCCAACAAAAACCCGACCAGCATCCGAGGCTTTAACTCGGAGAATTCTTGCAGGAAAAACGTTGCCAACCATAAACACCCTTGTAGACGCCTACAACCTTGCATCCATCAAAAGCAAAATCGCCTTAGCAACCTTTGACGCAGACAAACTAGAAGGACCCCTACTGATGAGGCAAGCCAAGACAGGTGAGCAAATTCTGGGAATCGGCATGGACAAACCATTGGAGTTAACTGGTGGAGAAATTGTTCTTTCTGATTCCAAAAAACTGGTTGCTGTATACCCTTACCGTGACGCAGATAACACGAAGGTGACTGAGAACACTCAGAACGTTTCGATAGTTGTTTGCGGTGTCCCCCGAATACCTGTTGAAACATTGGAGTGTGCTTCAGTGTTGGCGAAGCAGTATGTTAATCGTTTTTGTGCCAAAAAATAGTTGCCTTGAACCTGAATGTTTGTTTCGTGATAATGCGGGATAAACCTTTATACTGATGGTGTGTGTAGTAACCTCATTAGTTTCAGGGTATAGAGTGTCATGACTGAAGAAATGAAGGACAACACCGAAGAAGCCCAGATTGAAGAACAACCAACCGAAGAAGTAACCAAACTTTTGATAGATAAGCCGTCTGATTTTAAGTTCCATGCAGCATATCTTGCATATTCTGAGACATGGGAAAAAATAACTGCACCAAACACCAGAAAAGACATCAACAACATTCTTATGTCCCTATCCAAAGATGAAATGGATTACTCAGAATTCTACAAACTATTAGACGACTACAGAAGACACGGTTCACGGCATTTCGAGTTCTCAAGGGATAAAATAGAAACCCAACGAAAACGGGATTGGCGACAAAAACAAACAAGAAGCCAAAGAAACGAACGACACAAAGGAAGACGCTAAATTTTTTCGAACAAAATTTAGTGTTTTTTGATTTTTTAGCACCCCACACAAGGTTTTAAATGCCCTTTTGCTTTAGTCAAGGAAATTTGACTAACACCCAGTAACTGCCCCGTTTGGTTAGTCAAGAAACCTTTACAAAAACCCTTTTTACGTTACCCAAACAACAACGTTTCTTGTTAGAGGAACTAACATGAAAAAAACCCAGACCCGTTTAGTGTTGTTTGTTGTCTTTTGTTCATTACTGATGCCCTTGTTCGCTGTTTCGTCCATACCCTTCGTAATGGCAGACGAACAGGTTTTCTGTGAAGATACTTTCGAAAACTATGAAACAGGTACATTTCCCACAGCAAGCGGATGGGAACTATGGTACGGCGGAGCAGGAGTTCAACATCAGGTAATCGTTGATGATGTTTCTTGTTCACAAACCAAATCGTTGAAGCTTCTTGGCTTAGATTTCTGGGCTGGTTTTGCAGCCAAAAAGTTTGTTTCATCTTCGCCTTTGATTGGTTTTGAGGTCTCCGTGTTAGTTGAATCAACAAACGGGCAAACAAGAGACAACGCCCGAGTAGCATTCACCACGCAACTAAGCAGTTACATCTCACGCGAATACGCACCAGTCACATTCAATGACGACGGAAACATCTGTTCTGGTGGACAGGTTCTGCAAACATTTGTTGCGGGCACATGGTACACAGTAAAGCAGGTCATGAACCGTGACACCCAAACATACTCTGTCTGGGTTAATGGAGAACTAAAAGCCGAAAACTTACCTGTAACAAACACCTCTGGCGATGCTACATGTACACCATACATGATTGAAGCATTTTCGGTAAGTCAATGCTACAACAGCGTTACCGTATACTTCGACGACGTGAAAGTCTTTTCCAGCTACACATTGGAACCAAAACTTGAGCTAACCCCAGACAGCGGAATCGCCACAACCACCATAACCGGCACAGGTTTTGCGCCAGAATCAAAAATAACAGTCACATGGGACGAAATCCCAGTACCAACAGTTCCAAACCCAACCATCACCGATAGTTACGGGAACTTCACCGCAATAATCGCTGTTCTAAACCAGACAAATGCAGGACCGCACACAGTGAAAGCAGTTGACGAAACAGGTGCACAGGCAACCGCGATATTTTCTGTATCCACACAAGGTACATCTGCCGTAACAAACGGTGAATCTGCTGAACCACAAAATCAACCAGACGTTATCCCAAATGCGTTACCACTGATTGTTCTGCCTTTACTGTTGATTGCATTGGCATCTGCGGTAATTGCAAGAAAACAAAGAAATAAAAAATAAGCGTAACGCGTTTCTAGCACAGTTGTTACAGTGCATCTATTATGTCGTCTGTAACCTGTTTTGTGGATGCTTTGCCGCCTAGGTCTGGGGTTAACACTTTTGCTTCTTTAAGCACCGTGATTACAGCGTTTTCAACCCGTTGAGCCCAACTTGTTTGACCAAAATAGTCCAACATCATCTTTGCAGCCAGTATCGTTGCCATCGGGTTTGCTATGCCTTTGCCTTCAATGTCTGGAGCAGAACCATGAACAGGCTCAAACAACGCGTAATCTGCGCCGATGTTAGCGCTTGGAGCCAAACCAAGTCCACCAACCAATCCTGCGGCTTCATCTGAAAGGATATCACCAAACAGGTTCGAAGTAACAATAACGTCGTAGGTTTGAGGCTTCATAACAAGGTTCATCGCGGCAACGTCAACAAGCAACTCGTTGAACTCAACATCAGGATACTCCTTAGCGACACCGCGGGAAACATCAAGAAACAGTCCATCAGACTTACGCAAAATATTCGCCTTAGTAACAACAGTAACCTTTTTGCGGCGCTTCAAAGCCAACTCAAAAGCAAAACGGGCAATCCGCTCGGTTGCTTTTCTGGTAATCACACGAATCGAACACGCAGTATCAGGCAACTCAAACTCCATGCCACTGTACAAGCCTTCCGTGTTTTCGCGCACAATAACCAAGTCAACACCGTTGAAACTGGTTTTGATTGGAAGACTCTTCGCGGGCCTAACGTTGGCGTAAAGGTCTAACGCTTTACGTAACGTGAGAATAGCGCTTTTGTAGTTTGGAACACCCACAGGCGTTGTGGTAGCCCCGAACAAGCAAGCCTGCGTATTATTGCGTATTGCCTCGAGTACTTCATCGGGTACAGAGTTGCCAGTTTTCTGGAATACCTCGTAACCCACCTCAAACGGTGTGCAGTTAAAAGTCAAACCTGTGCTCTCCAAAAGGCGGATAGCCTCGGGAACTACTTCTTTGCCGATTCCTGAACCTGGTATAACCGCTAAATTATACGCTGTCATATCCGCCGCTTCTCAGAAATTCAACCAACCCGCCTTTTTCCACAATTTTTAGTACAAACTCTGGTAGTGGCTTTACTTTAAGAGTGATTCCCTTCGTTTTGTTTAGTATCTCACCCGTTTTAAAGTCGATGCTAACAACGTCGCCGTCATCAATCTTGTCTGCATCCTCTGAAACAAACAGGGGCAACCCAATGTTAATCGAGTTACGGAAGAATATACGCGCAAACGATTTCGCAACAACCGCACTAATCCCCGCAGCCTTAAGCGCTACTGGAGAATGTTCACGGGATGAGCCACAACCAAAGTTGTAACCTGCAACTATTATGTCGCCTTCTTGGACTTGTTGACCAAACTCTGGTCTGTATTCGATGAACGCGATTTTGCCTAACTGTTTTTTGTCTGTGGTAACCGTGTAACGTCCAGGCGTTATTACGTCTGTGTTTATGTCGTCGCCAAACTTCCATGCTCTCATATGTAGTCCCTCGGGTCAACAATTTTTCCAGCCAAAGCCGAAGCCGCAACAGTAGCTGGAGAAGCTAAAATAATTTCAGCAGATGGGTCACCCATACGACCCGTAAAGTTACGGTTCTGAGTAGACAAACAAACCTCGCCTTCACCTAACACTCCGCCGTGCCGTCCAACACATGGACCACAAGTCGGGTTGCATACTGCGGCACCTGCTTTTACCAGTTCCTGCAGGTAACCTTTCTCAAGGGCTGCAAAATAGATAGATTCAGATGCAGGCGTAACAAGTAACCGAACGTTTTTGGCAACCTTTTTGCCTTTCAAGATTCTTGTGGCTACTTCGATGTCTTCTAAACGTCCGTTGGTACATGTACCCAAAAACGCTTGGTCAAACGGTTTTCCCTCTACCGCGGAAACAGGTTCCACGTTGTCCACAACAGGCGGAAGAGCAACCATTGGTTCGATATCATCTACCTCAATTTCGTATTCTTCATCGTAGGCGGCGTCTTTGTCGCTTTTGAAGATTTTACCTGTTCGTCCACCCAAGAAATCCAACGTTTTCTGGTCTGCCTCAATTATGCCGCTTTTGCCACCCATCTCAATCGCCATGTTACACAACGTTAAACGGGAAGCAATTGTGGCGTCTTTAACGTAGTCGCCAGTGAATTCACATGCCTTATACAATGCGCCGTCTGCACCAACTTCGCCGACAATGCTTAGGATGACATCTTTTGCGTAAACGCCATCCATCGTTTTGCCTGTGATATTGAACTTCAGGCTTTCAGGAACCCTGAACCAACATTTACCTGTAGCCATAACCCCGCCGATATCTGTTGAACCCAGACCCGTAGTAAACGCGCCTAACGCGCCTTCTGTGCATGTGTGTGAGTCTGCTCCAACGAGTACGTCTCCTGGTGCGATGAATTTTTCAACCAACAACTGGTGGCATACCCCGTTAGTGAAGAACCCAGAAATGTCTTGTTCCATCACAAAACTTCTTGATTTCTGGTGCAACGCAGCCCCAGCAACAGTTGGCGCAGGAAAGAAGTGGTCAAACACGATTATTACGCGGTCTTTGTCAAAGACCTTGTCTGCGATTTGCCTGAATGCCTCGATAGCAAGCGGTGTTGTGGAATCATGTGCCATTACATAGTTTACGTCTGCCACAACAAAATCTCCTGGGGACGCCTCTTTTTGGTGGGAAGCGTTTGCCAAGATTTTTTCAGTTATAGTAGATGTCATCGTTTTCAACACTGGTCAATTTCGTCGATTATCTGCTTTATTTCTTCGGGTGTGTAAGAGCTTCGGCGTGCTCCAGTAGAGTAAGAATCCTTTATTCTTTCCAATACCTTTCGTGCGGTTTCATCAGAGATTTCCATGCCCATATCTTTTGCCACGTAAATGATTCCGTGTCTGCCGCCTAGTTCATCGATGTAGATTTTGCGTTTCTGTCCCATCATACGAGGTGGATAGAACTCGTAAGTTGTTGGGTTAACCAACACCCCATGCTGGTGGATGCCTGAACTGTGTGCGTTTACGTTATCGCCTGTTAATGGTTTGTGTGGAGGCATTTTTATTCCAGATATTTCTTGGACAAGATTTGACAGTGAATTAAGTTGGCTCATCTCAAAGATGTTTGCGCCGTAGAGCATGTGTAATGCGGGGATGATTTCTTCGGTCATTGTTATTCCGGCGCGTTCACCTAAACCGTTTACTGAAGTAGAAACCGTAGAAGCACCTGCATCAATAGCCGCCAACGAATTAGCCAAAGATAAACCCAAATCATTGTGGCAGTGAACTTCGATGGGAATGTCTACTACGCTGGCGATTTCTTTTACCAGAAACGCCATACCCTTAGGACTTGCACAACCAAGCGTGTCAACTACACGTGCGCGGTCTGCACCTGCGTCCTCGGCTGTTTTGTACGCTTTTTTGAGGAACTCTAAATCATTTTCTCTGGTGGTGTCCTCTGCGCTGTAAATAACGTAGAGTCCATAGTTTTCTGCGTAGCTGATGTGTTCAGCCAGCTTTTCGATGTAGGCTTCTTTGGTCATGCCATTGAATTTGTATTGGCGGTGATACGGAGAAATCGAAAGCGACAAAACGATGCCGTCTGCTCCGCTGTCCGCAACTATGTCAATGTCCTCTTTTTTTGCCCTGGAAAAGGCAGACAGTTGGGCATCAAGGTTTAAGCCAACAAGGGCGTCGACACATTTTCTTTGTTTCTCGGATGCGGCGGGGAACCCTGCTTCAATTTGGGGTACTCCGACCTCGTCAAGTTTTCGGGCGATTGTTAGTTTTTCTTCGATGCTGAATATTACGCCGGGAGTTTGTTCTCCCTCTCTTAGGGTGCTGTCATGGACGACGTAGTCGTCTAATCTGGGAGCTTTGTAGTTAGCGAAGTTGTAGGGACTTGGAAGAACTCCTTCTCTTTTGAGTTTCTCAAGTAGGTGTTGTCCCTTTTCGTTAACATATTCATTTTCCACTTTGTTAAGCCTCTTTTCTCACTTTTTACTAACTTGATTTGTGAGAATACAAAACGCACAAATATAAATACTTTATGTAAAAAACAGTCCATCATACTACGAAAAGATTACCGCTTTTATTGAAAACGTAATCGGACGCATCAACCGTTAAAAATAACGGTTTACCAACTGCGCAAAACAATCATCGTGTTTGTGTTAGCCACACCCTTAAGCCGCCGTATCTTTTCAAGGCACTCGTTGACCTCGGTTATGTTTGACCCCGAGATTGTAACCGCAATGTCGTATTCTCCAGTTATTTCGTATACTGTCTCGACCTTGGAAAACTTCTTTAACAATTTAGAAACCTCAGACGTCGGCAATGATGGATCAACTGAAAGCAACGCGATGGCCTCTGCACCTTCTGTAAGACCTACTTTTACGGTGAAACTGCGTATTGTTTCAGATTCGACAAGGGCTTTAATCCTTTTTCGTACAGCGCCTTCGGATAACTCGATTTGTTTGCCGATTTCGCTGTATGTTGCGCGCCCATCGTGTTTGAGGATTTCAATTATTGCCTTGTCTGTGTCATCCATATTTTTCACACCTAATCTAGTGTGTATGCGGAAAAATTTAACGATTTCTGAACGGTTTACGGTTTCGCTGTAACGTTTTTCGTATCTGGCTTACATTTTTCTTATCACGAAAACATGCGGTTGTGATACGGGTCTATTACCGTTACAGCACCTATTCTACGAATTTCGTATAATAAGTTGGAAAAAGTGCTAAACTCTTGGTTTATTCTCCGAAATTCTTATAAACACCGTCATTTTTTATAGTTGACACATTAAAAAAATAAGAGGTGTATGTTGTGAAAACAGCCTGTTGTCCTGACTGCGACGCGGAAATCGAGATTCCCGATGATGTCATGAAAGGAGAGATTCTAAGCTGTCCCAGCTGTGGTCTTGAATTAGAAGTGACTGAAAACGAAGGCGATTGCGTCGAACTTAAAGAATTAGGAATTGAAGGGGAAGACTGGGGCGAGTAGGTTCCCCTGCTATTTTCTTTATATTTAACTAACGAAAAAGAGAAGTAGTCCAACTAAAAACATAACCCGTTATATAAAATAATTGAAGCGAGATGAACTGACACAAATGAGCATTGGTATTTTGTTTGAGAGCTCCGAAACCGACGAAAAAGGAATTAAACTTACCGCTGAAGAGATGGGACTAGACCTAGTTTACATTCCATTCCGTAAAGTTGCTGTTCGCTTTGATGGAAACGGTTACAAGCTCAGAACTAAAGGAAAAGATTTCACAGAAATCCTAAAAGATATCCCCGTTGTGTTAAACCGTGCACAAAGCAAGAACAGAAGGCTCTTTGCAGCTAATGTTTTGGAAGCTTTCGGCAAACACGTAATCAACCCGCAATGTGTAGAATACGCCTGTTTTAGTAAACTACGCACCTTACTGCATTTCTGGCAAGCGGGAATCAGGATTCCTGACACAGTTTATATTCCAGTTGATTCCAACGAAAAAACGGCTGATGGAAGGGAAGTACGCAACGAAGAAGACATCGCCGATTTGTTGGAACAAGAACTAGACCACAACATAGTAGTCAAGCCTGACGCTGGAACTCATGGTAAAAGCGTTGAACTTGCCAAAGACCGCGAAGCATTGGTAAAAATTCTAAGCACCGTTCAACCATCCATAATTAACCCTGTAGGTATTTTGGCGCAAAACCTTGTCCAGAAATGGTTCTATGACCTAAGAATCATAGTAACCAAAGAAGACGGTAAACAACCATACTGTTACCCCACCGCATTAGCACGTGCAGGTTTTAAAGATTTCAGGACAAACACATTCTTGGGTAACATGGTCATTGGCGTAACCTTACCCAAACACATCCAAGACATAGCAGCCAAAGGTGGCGTAGCCATGGGCGGAAACAGCAAAGCATTCTTGATGGCGTTTGATGCAATGGTTGAGGTCGGTGAAAACAAGATAATCGACGATGAATACCTCATGGCCGAATTCGACAAACTTGAACCATCATTTGGTGCTGTAAAAGCTGTTAAACAGGACAAGACAAAACGGACAAACTTTCCAGAATGGAACAAGAAACTGGAACGAGCTTTTGAAAACTACAAGAGCCAAGAAGCTTACTTGAACATCAAAAATGTTATCGAAGAGAACATGCAGAAAAACCAGCAACACATCATGTTCCACGAAAGTAATGCCTGTCCCGAATTCTGGGAACAAACCCGATTAGCTGCGGGCATAAACTTGGCAGAGGCACTGCTAAAAGGCGCCCAAAGTATAATAGATTCTCAATAAGGAGAACAACAAAGATGAAAGTCGGAATAATCGGCGGTTCAGGATACGTAGGAGGAGAGCTTCTACGGTTGCTACTTCCGCACCCTGACGTAGAATTAACAACAGTAACAAGCCGCGCAAATGCAGGTGAATACGTTTTCACGGTTCACCCTAACCTCCGAGCAGCTACACAGCTAAAGTTCACGCCACCAAACATTGCAAACGTCACCGCAAACTGTGACCTCGTTTTCGCTGCGATGCCTCACGGCAAATCAGTGGAACTTGTTCCAGAGCTTGTTGAAACAGGCGTTAAAGTAATAGACATGAGCGCTGATTACCGACTGCGAAACCCAGCCGACTACGATAAATGGTATGGCTGGAAACACACTCACCCTGACCTTCTTGCGAAGGCAGTTTATGGTTGCCCTGAGCTTCACCGCGAAGAAATCAAAAACGCGCAACTGATTGGTTGCCCTGGATGTATGGCAACTGCAACAATCATGGGCTTAGCACCGTTGGTGAATGCATCCGCAATCGAAGAAGACCGCATCGTAGCCGATGTGAAGATTGGTTCTTCTGGTGCGGGTCAAAAACCTACTGTTGCGTCTCATCACCCTGAACGTGCAGGCGGAGTGCGACCATACAAGGTTATGGACCACCGTCACATTGCCGAGGTTGAACAGGAACTTAACCTGTTAACTGATTCACAGGTAACAGTCGCGTTTACTCCACACGCAGTCAACATGATACGTGGGATACTCTCTACGATTCACGCGTTTCTTAAAAAACCGTTAGACGTAAAGGACGTTTGGAAGATGTACCGTGGATTGTACCAAAACGAACACTTTGTGCGTTTTGTCAAATTCAAGAAAGGACCATACCAGTTGCCTGACCCGAAAATTAACATGGGCACAAACTTTGTTGACATCGGCTTTGAGTTAGACCCCCGAACAAACAGGATAATCGTGTTCTCGGCGATAGACAACCTCATGAGGGGTGCTTCTGGTCAAGGTGTTCAATGTATGAATATTATGCTCGGTTTTGATGAAACAACTGGGCTGGAATGTCAAGGTTTCCATCCGATGTGATTTGCTATGTTGATTGTAGTAAAAGTAGGCGGGAGCATCCTTGAGGTTGTTCCCCCAGAAATCGTTTCTGACATCAAAAAAGTCCTCGCAGAAAACAACCAGTTAGTGCTGGTTCACGGTGGAGGAAAAGGCGTAACCGCAATAGCATCCAAACTGGGCAAAGAACAACAGTTCGTTTTCTCCCCAACAGGTTTTCGCAGCCGATACACAGACAAAGAAACCATGGAAATCTTTACCATGGTTATGGTTGGACAAATCAACAAGAAACTGGTTTCTGCGCTTCAAAAACAGCAGATACCCGTTGTTGGGCTTTCAGGTTTAGACGGTTACCTTCTGCGTGCTGAACGCAAAAAACGGTTAATCGTTGTTGACGAGAACGGACGAAAACGTGTCATCGATGGTGGTTACACTGGAAAAGTTAACCAAGTAAATGGTTCGCTTCTGAAGCTGTTGCTTGATAACGGTTATGTGCCGCTGGTTTCTCCAGTTGCGGTAAGTGAAGAAAACGAGCCACTGAACGTTGATGCAGACCGCACCGCAGCCAACATCGCCGCTGAATTGAAAGCAGACAAACTTGTGTTGTTAACAGATGTTGACGGTTTGATGTTGGATGGTAAACTTGTGCCACAGCTTTCTGCAGAAGAAGTAGAGAATAAACTCAAGAAAATCGGTGGCGGCATGATAACCAAGGTTTACGCTGCACAGGAAGCACTCAAGAACGGTGTTGGCGAAGTTGTTATCTGTTCAGGTGTTAAGTCAACTCCGATTTCTTCGGCGCTTAACCATGAAAACTGTACGGTGATTACACGTGAATGAGAAAGAGATTATGGAAATCGAAAACAACGTAATGGCGCAAACATTCGCAAAACGCGATTTAACAATTACACGGGGCAAAGGAGCCCTCGTATGGGACATTAACGGAAACGAATACATCGACTGCACAGGCAGCTACGGCGTAGCAATCGTTGGACACTGCAACCCACGCGTAGTTTTGGCAATCCAAAAACAAGCTGAAAAACTGATTACATGCCACGCATCATTTTACAACGATGCACGCTCAGAACTGCTACAAAAAATTATCAAACTACCACCAAAACCATTGAGCAGGGTATTCCTTTCTAACAGCGGAGCAGAATCAGTAGAATGCGCACTGAAATTAGCGCGAAAACACACAGGCAAAACAGACATAATCGCCATGGTGGGAGCATTCCACGGAAAAACCATGGGAGCACTCTCTGCTACATGGAAACAAAAATACCGCGAACCATTCATGCCGCTGGTTCCAGGATTCACACACGTTCCCCCAAACAACCTTGAAAAACTAAAAGCCGCAATTACAGACAAAACAGCGGCAGTAATCATTGAACCAATACGCGGAGAAGGCGGAATACTCATGCCCAAAGACGATTTCCTTCCTGGACTACGCAAACTCTGCGACGAGAAAGGTATTCTGTTAATCTTTGACGAAGTGCAAGCAGGTTTTGGGCGAACAGGAAAAGTATTCGCGTGCGAACACTGGAACGTAGTCCCAGACATTCTATGTCTTGCAAAATCTGTTGCAGGCGGCTTGCCGATAGGTGCAACGTTTGCAAAAGAAGAAATAATGGCATCAATGCAACGGGGTGAACACT
Organism: Bathyarchaeia archaeon; assembly: GCA_041653695.1. Taxonomy (GTDB): domain Archaea; phylum Thermoproteota; class Bathyarchaeia; order Bathyarchaeales; family Bathyarchaeaceae; genus Bathyarchaeum. Next base: position 18,357 of record JBAZEV010000005.1, on the reverse strand, counting down.
CCAGTACATTCAGCGGAAACCCCTTGGTTTGTGCCGCAGCCTCGGCAGCAATCGATGCGTTAGTTGAAGATAAGCTACCTGAACGTGCAGCAACGTTGGGCAAATACTTCAAGGGTAAACTGGATGCTTTGGCTGAAAAATACAAAGTCGTCCGCGAAGTCCGCGGATTAGGGTTGATGATTGGCATGGAGTTCCGTTTTGACATTTACAACATTATACAAGAATGCGAAAAACAAGGTGTACTGGTTTTAGACGCTGGACGAAACATTCTGCGTTTCCTGCCGCCTCTGGTTATTACACAGGAGCAAATCGACAAAGTCGTTAACGTTTTAGATGTTGCTATTGGGAATGAAAACGTATGAGCAACGAATACGCTGTAGACCTGCTAACGCGGATGTTAAACATTTACAGCCCATCAGGTAACGAGGAAGAAATTTCCAAGTTTCTAGCTGACGAGATGACCAAACTTGGTTTTCGTGTTCACAGGGATGAGGTAGGAAACGTTATTGGCGAAATCGGCGAAGGCTCCCCGATTGTTTTGCTGTGTGGACACATGGATACCGTATCAGGCGAAATACCTGTCCGCGTAGAAGACGGGCAACTGTATGGCAGGGGCTCAGTGGACGCGAAAGGACCTTTAGCTGCGATGATTGTTGCTGCTTCCAAGTTTGTGGATAACAGTTTTCCGGGCAAAATTATGGTCGTTGGAGTCGTTGACGAAGAAGGCAAAGGCACAGGCATCGAACACTTCGTAAAAGAGGGCATCCAACCTGATTACGCCATTTTTGGTGAACCCAGCGGCTTGGACAAAGTAGTTTTTGGTTACAAGGGCATTTTAACTGTAAAAATCACGGTTGAAACGCCTTCGGGTCATTCTGCTGCGCCGTGGCTGTTTGACAACGCCATCGAGAAGGCAATGGAGTTTTGGAGGCAACTGCAAAAACTTCACATGCGTGAAGA
>JBAZEV010000005.1:5236-17387 GCA_041653695.1 Bathyarchaeia archaeon | reverse complement strand
AGAAACTGAAAAGCCGTTTCTATTCGATTACTTCATGTTTAACTGGGATTAAAAGCAACAACGAATCTGCGTCGTTTATTCCTGCACACTGTGAAATCTATGTACAGTTACGTATTCCACCACAGCTTACGCCAGACCAAGTATTTGATGAAGTTGAACGCAAAATCGACCGCTACAAAGCAATTAACCCCAAGGTCAAGGTAATCGTGGAAAAGAAGGATGTTGCCAAAGCGTTTGAGGCAGACCGCAGATCAGTTATTGTCCGTGCATTAGCATGGGGCATACGTAAAACAACGCTGAATTATGCTTCGTTTTCCCGCAAAACTGGAACAGGCGACATGAACGTATTGGGTAACGCCCTGAAGATTCCAGTTGTCACATATGGACCGGGTGACTCAAAGCTTGACCACACACCTAACGAGCACATTGAAATCAAAGAGTATCTGGACAGCATAACCGTTCTAGTAAAGACGTTAGCCAAACTGCCCTCTTTTGTAAGAGGACAAAGACCAAAACAGCCCGTAAATGACGAAAGTTAATCTCTTCTCATTGTGGCCGGTATGTTGGCAACCTTGCAAGGTGCATGGTTACAGCAACTGCCACAACCAACAAAACCAGTTGAACAAACAGTATGTTCAGCAAAAACGCGGAAAATGTGATTGTTGCCCATAGTATCGTTATTGCTGCTACCTTTGTTTTCATGGGTATGCCTTTTCCTTCTTTGTATCTACGGATGTAGTCGCCGAAGTATTTGTTGTTTAAAATCCAGTGTGTCATGCGTTCCGAGCTTCGGCAGTAACACGCTAAACTTGCCAACAAAAACGGTGTGGTCGGCAAAACAGGTAAAACAATCCCCACTGCCCCCAATTCCAGACAGGTTGTGCCTGGAACAAAAAAGATTGCACGTACAAATTTTTGGTTGCTTATGTTTGTTTGTTTTTGTTGCATGTCTGTAATTGATTGGTGTTACAATATTAAAATGTTTACCATTCTCAAGAAAATAGTACTAAAAACTTACGAGTTTCGCAAACATTGTGTTTTGTCACAAATCAAACGATGGGTCAATCTTTATCAAACGGGTTGCAGCAGAAAGCGAAACCTCCATAACGCCCTCAATTTTTTCAACCCTTTTCCTTAGGTCGTTAAGGTGCTCTAAATCGCGGGCTTTAACCACAGCAACGATGTTGTATTCGCCCGTATTCTGCAAAACATGACGCGATTCCTCAAGGTTGCTTATCTGGTTGGCTACGTCCTCAAAGTGTGCCGAATCGATTTTAACCATTAATATGCCTGTTATTGGGTAACCAATTTTTTTGGGGTCAAGCAAAACAGTGAACCTGTGGATTAACCCTTTTTCAAGCATGTTTTTTACGCGGTACCGAACAGTGGCTTCGCTGATTCCCAGCATGTTGCCAATTTTTAGATATGACGTTCGCGAATTTTCTTGAAGTATGTTCAAGATTTTTTTGTCTTTATCATCCAACTGGATAACCAATAAAACCACACGTTAAGATTAACTGAAAAATATTTATCGTTATCGTGTAAACCCAAATACCATAATGTTCAGTTTGCCCAGAACCTGTTTTGGATGGTAAACTGTTTTATTTTGGGGTCTACGACAATCTAATACGGTGCATACGCGTTGAAGGTAGCTTTTCAAGGAGAACTAGGAGCATACAGCGAAATGGCTGTTTACAGTTTTTTTGGTCAAAACGTAACAGTAAAGCCCTGCAAAATCTTTGACGACGTTTTCGAAAACGTCAAAAACGGGAACGTGGACTACGGCGTTGTTCCCATCGAAAACTCGATTGAAGGCAGCGTGAACCGAACCTATGACCTGTTTTTGGAGTATGACCTTAACGTATGCGGCGAAATAATCATACGTGTCAGCCACTGCCTTATCGCCAACAAGGGCACGGGTATCGACCAAATTAAAACAGTTTACAGTCACCCCCAAGCGTTGGCGCAGTGCAGAAAGTTTTTGGAACAACAAAACTTGAAGGCAATCTCCACATTTGACACCGCGGGCAGCGTAAAGATGATAAAAGAAGAAAAAATGATGGACGCCGCGGCAATCGCCAGCGAACGGGCAGCCCAAATCTACGACATGCCCATACTGGCAAAAGAAATCGAGGACGTCAAAAACAATTCCACAAGGTTTTTTGTGTTAGACAAAAAGGACGCACCATACTCAGGAGCAGACAAAACCTCCATCATATTTGCAACAAAATCAATCCCTGGAGCACTCTACAAGATTCTGGGCGAATTTGCTGACCGAAAAATAAACCTAACAAAAATCGAGTCCAGACCCACCAAACAAACACCATGGGAATACCATTTTTACCTAGACTTTGAGGGACACCGAACCGAAAAACAGTGTCAACAAGCCCTAGAAAGCATCAAAGACAAAACGTTATTCGTAAAAATACTTGGCTCTTACAAGGCAGCCAAAAAACCAAGCTTCAACTTCTAAGAATCATCAAGCAAACGGTACATCGCACGGTAAGCCTTTTCATAATCTTGGTCTAGTTCCTTCAAACGTTTCTTAACCTGCTCCATCTTACTGGAGAACCCTTGGCAGTTTTTGGTTTTAACCAGTTTAAGCCATTCTTCAACTTTACTCAGGAATAAGCCTTCAATTTTTTCCATCTCGGGCAGACTCATGTGCAGGTTAGAATAAAATACTGGTTCCTCTAACGAAACCGCCTCTGCTAACGTTAGCAGCATCTTGTAGCTGGCTCCGCCAACCTTTTTTGCGTCCACAAAATCGGGGCAATCAACTAAGGCATCTCCAGCCACTAAGCTTACGAAATGTGGAAAGCCCAGAACTAGCGACATTAACTCGTCATGTTTTCGGGGAGTTGTTATGGTTACTTTTCCACCTCGTTCTTCTAGCCATGTTTTGAACTGTTCTGCGAACTGTTTCTCTTGGTCGGTTACTGGTGTTAAAACAAAGTTTTGTCCCGATGCACTTTTTGCGCCTGGACCAAATACTGGGTGTGTGCCCAGTGTTAACCCGTCTTTGACGTGTTTATGAAGCAGTTGTACTGGGATTTCTTTGATGGAACTGATATCCATAACTACCTGTCCAGATTTTACGTGTGGACCGATTTCCTCTAAAACTTGTCCTACGGCATCCAAGGAAACGCAAACCAGTATCCAGTCTGCACCTTTGATTGCATCTGCGTTGCTTTCAGTTATTTTTACGTTAAATTCGTCCTTGAGTTCCAGCAGTTTTTGTTTGGTTCTGCTGGAAACGACTACAGAAAAGCCTTCATCCGTGAAGAATCTGGTAAACCAACGTCCCATCTTTCCTGCGCCGATTACTGCAACCCTCAAGGTAGAGCCTCACACAGTATCTCCATGCCTTCTTTTATTTCAGCTTCTGGGTAAGTTAAAGCTATCCTGAAGTATTCTTTAAAGTCCCCAAACGATGTACCCGGCGCAATCGCAACCCCGCGGTCCAACAGGTCCAACGCAAACTGTTCAGAGTCTAATCCATCAATTTTAGGAAACAGGTAAAACGGTGCATCAGGTTTTGAGAACTTCATCTTTGTTTTCGACAAAATCTCATACGCCGCATCTGCCCGTACCTTGAATGTTGACCTGATTTCGTCTGCGATACGTTTTCGGGACTCTAAACCTTTCAGGGCTCCATACTGGATGAACGCTGGAACACATGTTGTGGTTATCTGGTTTAGTTTGATGATTAGTTTTGCGAACTCTTTTTCGACAACAACGTAACCGATTCTCCAGCCTGTCATCAGAAACGTTTTCGAGAACCCGTTTACTAGGATGTTGTCTGTTCCATAATCCAGAATAGATTTGGCTTTAACAAAACTGATGTCCGAGTAAACCTCATCAGACAAAACAGTAACGCCTCTGCTTTTTGCTAACTCAACAATCGCGGTGAATGTTTTATCGTCAATAACCTTGCTTGTTGGGTTGTTGGGGCTGTTCAAGATTATCATGCGGGTTTTGTTGTCGATTAACTTTTCCAGTTGGTCAACGTCAACTGTCCAATCAGATTCAAGATAACTGGGTACCAAACGTATCTGTGCGCCCAGTTTCTGTGCAGCCAACGCATAACTTGTCCAGTACGGCGAAGGAACAACAACGTTGTCACCTGGTTTCAGTTTCAAAAACAGTGAAGCAAAAACCGCCCACTTGGAACCTGTGGTTACCACAACGTTATCTGCGGAAACGCCGTGGATGTTCGCCAGTTCATCTCTTAGGGCTTGTTCGCCTGCCGAGGAAGAATACTTGGTTTTTCCCTGTTTTATTGCCTCGTAGGCTGCTTCAACTATTTCGGGGGGTGTTGGCAGGTCGGGGTCTCCGAGGTTGAATTTGAGTATTCTTTTGCCCTGATTTTCAAGTTGTATCGCTTTTTCGCTTATTTCATACAGCATCCTGTCTTACCTTCCGAACAAACATAGAACCGTTTAATGAACAAGCGTAAAATACTGCTTTAAACTTTCTCATTCAGAACCTTGAATAAAAACGCTTAACGCAACTATCTCCTTGAAGATTGCTTCAACCTTCTGCGGGTCAAGCCCAAACTCCAACGCCTTGGACATGATGTGCAGGTAAACTTCGTCTTCTCTTCGGTGGTCTTTTACTGGTAGTCCACTTTTTCGTTTCTCTTCACCGATGCTTTTGCACAGGTCCATGCGTTGTTTTAGCAGAACCACCAGTTTGTTGTCGATTTCGTCAATCTTCTTGCGTATCGTCACAATATTCTCCAACAGCTTCAGCTCCCAAAACTTTTGGTATAAAACCGCCACGAATCAGTTGATCAATCAAAACAGCAGAAACACAGCCTTCAACAACTGGAATAACCTTTGGCACAACACAGGGGTCGTGTCTGCCTTTCACGGATATGGTTGTATCCTGCATTGTTGACAGGTCAACTGTTTGTTGTTCTTTACCAATCGATGGCGTTGGTTTAACTGCAATCCTTACAACAAGCGGCGCACCAGACGATAAACCGCCTAAAACTCCGCCCGAGTTGTTGTTCAGCAAATCGACTTCGTCGTCGCACATCGAGTATGGGTCATTGTTTTGTGAACCCCGCAGTTTCGAGGCTTCAAAACCGATACCAAACTCCACACCTTTCACGGCGGGTATGTCAAAGAGCATCTTTTCGATGTCTGCGTCTAGGCAATCGAAAACTGGTTCACCTAAACCAACAGGTAAGTTGAACACCACGCATTCAACCACTCCACCCACGCTGTCGCCCTCGTTTTTTGCGTTTAAAATCGCCTGTTCCATCTGTTTGGCGATTTCAGGGTCAGGGCACCTAACAGAGTTCTCATAAGTATTTGAACGAACATCCTCAATGGACAGGGTTGCGTCCAGTTTCACGTTTTCTATCTCTGTGGTGTAAGCCAAAATTTCTATTCCACAAAAATCCAGCAACCGTTTCGCGATTGCACCTGCAATAACAAAACCTGCTGTGATTCTACCCGAGAACCGTCCTCCGCCGCGGTAATCGCTAAAGCCCATATATTTTTCTTTAACGGGGTAGTCTGCGTGTCCGGGTCTGGGTTTGTCGCGTATTGCGTCGTAGTCGTTTGAGTTGGTTTCTTTGTTCCAAACCAACGCACAGATTGGGGCACCTGTGGTGAAGCCTTCAAAGGTTCCTGAAAGGATTTCGACTTTGTCTTGTTCTCTGCGAGCGGATACAACCTCTTTGTTGTCTGGTAAACGTTTGTCTAACATGGTTTGTATGTCATCTTCAACCAATGGAAGACCCGCTGGGCACCCATCTACTACTACGCCTATGCATCTGCCGTGGCTTTCGCCAAAACAGGTTATTACGAACTCTTTTCCTATCGAATTTGATGCCAACTTACTTTCGCTCCTAACACACGCAAGTCATCAAAGAACTGCGGATACGACTTATTTATACATTCAACATCTTGAATTTTTGTTTCACCCTTCGCACCAAGAGCAGCAACAGCACACGCCATCGCAATACGGTGGTCGTTATGTGGGTCAATGGTTGCGCTGTGCAACTGTTTTGAACCCGTTATCTTCAGCCCGTCCTCGGTTTCCGTGATGTCTGCGCCCATCTTCGTTAACTCGGTACATATCGAGTCTAGTCTATCTGATTCCTTGTATCTAAGACGTTTGGCGTTAAAGATTTCTGAACAACCATCAGCAAAACAAGCAAGAACAGCACAAACTGGAACCAAATCAGGGATATCCTTTGCATCCACGTTAACTGCCTGCAACTGGGTTCCTGATATCTCCACAGAATGGTCGTTAACTGCTATGGTTGCGTTCATATCCGCAAGTATGTTCACGATTGCTTTGTCGCCTTGAACTGTATTCATGTCCAATTTTTGTATGGTCACCTTAGATTGGGTAACCGCAGCCGCAGCCAAAAGAAACGCCGCAGACGAAAAATCGCCAGGAACAACATGGTCACATGGACTGTATGTCTGGTTTGCAGGAACCGTTAACTGCGAAAACTCAGAGTCTGCAACTGTTTTGATGCCATGTTTTTTGATAACATCAATTGTCATCGCAACATAACTTTTGGACTCCAATGGAGTGGTAACTGTGATTTCTGTTTCCTTTTTCGCCTTCGGGCAAGCAAACAGCAACCCAGAAATGAACTGGGAACTAACATCCCCCCGTATCCGCGTGTTTCCGCCTTGGATTCCGCCTCCACAAACCTCAACTGTTGGGTTTTTTGTTTGCGGAACATTTGAGTCTACACCTAACTGTTTGAGGCTTTCCAGAAGCGGCGTTATAGGACGTTTCTCAAATGATGAACCAAAAAGAAACGTTGACGGTTCCTCTGCAAGTGCGGCAACGGGTATCATGAAACGTAACGTGGAACCTGATTCCCTGCAGTCTATTGGATGTGTGGGTGTTTTGATTTTTTGTTGCCCCACTATCGTCCAGCAGTTTTGTTGAATCTGCGTTTTTGCACCTAATGTTTTCACCGCGTTTAACGTTGCGTTTGTGTCATCTGAAACCAGCGGGTTACTGATTCTTGATGTTCCATTAGAAAGCAACGCCGCGATAACCATACGGTGAGTATATGCTTTAGATGGCGGAGCCACGGCAACACCCTTCAAGGTTTTGGTGTTCCCAACAACCGCATCCATTATGCAATCACCTTGGCTTTCTCTTGGTTAACATGAGCATCTATGATTTCGCCGTCAAGTTTTTGCCAAGTATCCTTGACCTGCTCAACCTTTTCCTTGGAAACAACCGCCGCAACAGCAGGACCAGTGCCAGACAAACCAGAAGCAATTGCGCCGGCAACAAGGGCGTCAACAGCAGGGCATGGGTCGTAACCCATTGCTGAAGAGTAAATCATTCCATTCATCGTTAACGCAGCCCAGTAGTTGCCATTCAACGCTGCGTTGTAAGCATTTTCAACGAGTGGTGCTACACTTTTCAGGCGCTTCACATTCGAGGATGATGTGTAACTTTTTTTTGCTGGAACATAAAACAGCACCGTTAATGGTTCAGTCAACTCAAAACGTTTCACGATTCTGCGTTCCAAATTATCTGTAACTACAACGCCACCAAAAAACGAGGCACATGCATCATCAAACGCTCCAGTGATTGTTACTTTTGCGTCTAATGCCCCTTCTACACCCAGTTTAACCACAGAAACATCATCCAACATGTGTTCAAGAACTGCTGTGGTTGCCAAAGCGATGGCGTTTGCTGCGGCGCTGCTGCTTTTCATTCCACGGGCAATTGGGATGTTTGATTGTGTTTCAACTTTTGCGCCGTAAGTTTTTTCGTAACCAAAATGGCGTAGCACCTGCTGTACCGTTTTTTGTGCCAACAAAGGGTTCTCGGTAACGTCTGATGTTATCTTTGTTTCAATAATCGATGGTTCATCTGTAAGGGTAACCGTTGCCTTTGTCCAAAGGTCCACACCCACGGCTGCACCTTTGCCCGTTGCGATGGCATTAACTATCGTGGCTGCACCATGAGTTAACGCCGTGGCTGTTTTGGTCATACTTGTACACCATGCTCCCTCAATTTAGTTAACGCCGCAGTTTTCATTGCCTGAACAGGCGCAGGGCAGTTAGTCCAAATCTCAAACGAAACCGCACCCTGATAAACAAGCATCTCAAGCCCAGAAACAACCTTAGCACCAGCAACCTTCGCGTCTAGTGCAAGTTTAGTCTGCAACGGGTTATAGATAATATCCATCACAGACAGGTCAGGTCTCAAGTATTCTGCGGGAACTGGACTTTTGTCAGTGTTCGGGTGCATACCAACCGATGTGGCGTTAATCAGGATGTCTGCATCTGCAAGTTCCTTCTTTAAAACCGCTGCCGAAAGCACATCCGCTTTAATCGTTGAGTCAACGTTTTTGCGCAAGCCCTCAGCCAAACGTTGTGCATTAGCAACTGTTCGGTTAAGAATAACCAGTTCATCGGTTTCCTGCGATGCCGCATATGCTATGGCTTGTGCTGAACCGCCTGCACCAAGAATAACAAGCTTCTTTTCTTCCACAAATACCCCATTTTCTTGCAGAGCAGCCAACGCGCCTACGCCGTCGGTGTTGTAGCCAACAAGTTTTCCGTTTTCGTTCAACACAGTGTTTACTGCACCGATTCCCGTAGCCGAGCCATCCAGTTTATCCAAATATTTTATGACCGCATTTTTGTGGGGCATTGTTACGTTTAATCCGCGGATTCCCAACGTTTTTGCACCTAAAACCGCGGATTCTAAATCGTTTGCGTTTACTGTGAACGCCACGTAAACAAGGTTTAACCCCAAAACGTTGAATGCCGCGTTATGCATGGTTGGACTTAACGAGTGTTCCACGGGGTCGCCAATTATTGCGCAGACCTTAGTTTTTCCAGAAACATCCATTTACCTGTACCCCAACGCTGTGTATGCCTGATGCAACTCTTGTATTGTTAGTTGCCCGTTTGCGGTTTTCATGTTTTCGCCCAAAGAAGCAAAAGTGAAAAACGCCCCAAAAACAGGCGACAACAAACGCGAAGCTTTGCCAAGCTCACCCATAGCAAAACAGACAACCTTGCCTTTTTTGGAAACACCCGAAACAAACTGCAACACCGTCAGGTTATCCTCAACCTTCTGGGCAGTTGTTACAAGTTTGCACACATCCGCCCCCAACGCAACTTGGTCAACAAAGATACCATGCAACACAGACAACGCTGGTGTTTGTACAAAATCATGAAACGAAACAACAACCTTGGCTTTTAGCTCATGAACTTTAGCAATTAACTCTGTTTGGTTCTGCGTGCCCAAATCCACGTCCACGTATTCAAAACCGTTTCTGGCTGCTGTTAACAAAACCTGTTGGCGGTCAGGTTCTGTGCCATTATATTTTCCGCCAAATGCTACAGGTTTGTTTGTTGCAATCAGGGGCGTTTTCGTGCACGATGCAATGTCTGCTACGCCATCAAAACTTGTTAAGCTGTCTAAACGTATTTCGATTAAGTCTGTGTGCTGTGCCTCAGCCTCTTCGATATGCTTCAAGGCTTGCTTGACTGTTTTTGGGGGAACTGCAACGCAGACTCGTATTGTCAACGTTCAATCACGGCTTCTTCTTGAACTAGTGTGCCAAAATGTCTACCGCCCGATTCCACACGAGCCAATATTTTGTCTCCTTTAACCAAATCGGTTACTGGTTTAGAGCCCTCAGGAGTAACAACCCGTATGGTTTCAGCGTTCTGGGCAATCAACTTCAAAGTCTTGCCCTGATAATCGGCTTCAATAAGCATAAGAGGTCTCCACTCAATTTTTGCCCGCGCAACATTCGTTACCCGCAGTTTGCCTTCACGGTCAACAACCAGAACCTCTTCACCAGATTTTAGTTCCGACAAGTAACGTGTCCGATTAGGAGAAGTAAGCGAATACAACGAAAGCGGTCCAGCATTCACACGAAACGGACGAGTTTCAACATACGGGCTTTCATGAACCTCTGCCTGAACCAAAAACAGCCCCGACGATTGACAACCAAGCAAAATGCCTTCACCAGGTTTCATCAAATCGCAGGTGTCAATGCAGACCCGTGCGCCTGTTCCAATTTCTTTTACATTTATTACCTCCACAGCAACCAACTCGAGGTTCTGGGACTGTTTTTTGGCAAAATCTGCTGTTGCTTTCAGTTCGTCAAGGTTGTCTGTTTTCAGGACAACACCGTCCGAGCCAAGCTCCAACGTTTCCAGTGCCACTTTTGCCTCTTTTAGGCTGGAAACCTCGGCAAGCAACTTGGTTTTGCCGCGTGTCTTTGCGATAAGATTCTCCAATGGGATAATTTTCCAGTCAGGAGTTCCGACAATGATGTAGTCGCACATGAATTCTGCCGCTGCGATTGCGGTTTCTTCGTCTTGTTTTCCTTCGATAACCAGTTTGATTGAAACTGTCTTGTTTTGGTTTTTTAGTGCTTTTAATTTCTCTGAATCAAAAACTGGCAAAACAGTAACGTCAACGTTCCCTGAAACACTGGCAACCTTGTTACCCGCCTGTTTTGCTGTTTCCACATCTTGGGGGTCAACCAATACAGCGTCGCAATGTTGTGCTGCCAAGTTCAAAAGTTTTGTTTTTTTGTTGCCAGAAAGTGTTGAGTCTAGTTCTATCCAAAGTTCTTTCATTTGGATTCACCAAGAATCTTCAACGCCTCGTTAACCGTTGCCCCACCATGAACAATAGCACACAACGCTTTGGTCATATTTGTTGGGTCCTCATGTTGGAACACGTTTCTGCCAATCGACAACCCAGCACCGCCAGCGGTGATGGAGTCTTTGACTGTTTGCAGAATATCCATTGAGGTTTCTGCTTTTGGTCCACCCGCAATGATTACTGGGACTGGGCAACTGTTTATCACTTCTCTGAAGGATTCAACGTCACCCGTGTAGTTTGTTTTAATTATGTCTGCGCCTAACTCGGCACCTAAACGGGCAGCATGAGCAACCACATCAACGGCATGCGGATTAGTAATGCATGGTCCGCGGGGATACATCATCGCCAACAACGGCATACCAAAATCGTCACATTCACAGGCAACCCTGCCAAGTGTTGCAAGCATGTTATCCTCGTTTTTTGCGCCAACATTAACATGAACCGAAACAGCGTCTGCACCAAGCCTGACGGCATCGTCTACTGTGCTGATTTGCACCTTGTTGTTTGGTTCTGGGCAAAGCTGTGTTATCCCCGATAAGTGAATAATCAAGCCCGCGTTTCCCGTGTCAACCGTTTTTGAGATGCCCCTGTTAACCAGAACCGCGTCCACATCACCTAACAACAGTTTGTCGATGATAGTTTGCATGTTAGCAAGTCCAGCGATTGGCCCAACAGTGACTCCGTGGTCCATGGGAACAACTACTGTTTTGTTGTCGTTTCGGAAGATTCTTCGAAGCCGCCTTTTTTTACCATGTTCCAATAGTTTCGCATCCTTTTTTAGATGAACTTCTTTACCTTCAGGTATTCCCCGTTAAGGACACCGCATCCAGCAGCGCCGCGTATTGTGTTATGACCTAAAGCAATAAACTTAACTCCATGCAAAACTGGGTCTTTTCTGATTCTGCCAACTACTGTGCTCATGCCTTTTCCCTCCATTCGGTCCAACCTTGTTTGCGGGCGGTCTTGTTCCCACCTTACTACAACTGGTTTCTCTGGAGCCGAGGGCAGTTTCAGTTTTTGAGGTTCACCAACAAAGTTTTCCATAGCCTGTGCTACGGCTTTGGGTTCTGCATCCTTTTTTGTTTCAACAAAAACGGCTTCTAAATGTCCGTCAATCGTTGCAACACGGTGGCAGCTTGCTGAAACCTTGAAGTCAGCTGGTTTACTGGCAGAGCCAAGTATTTTTTGTGTTTCTGACTCCATTTTTGGTTCTTCGCCGCCGATGTATGGAATTACGTTGTCAAGTATGTCCAAAGATGCAACACCTGGGTATCCTGCGCCGGAAACCGCCTGCATTGTTGATACTATCAGGCTTTTGATTCCGAACACGTCATAGATTGGTTTCAGGGGAAGTGTTAGTACTGTTGTGCTGCAGTTGGGGTTTGTTACGATTGCCCCGTCCCATTTCCTGTTTTTGCGTTGCTGCTCAATAAGGCTAACATGGTCAGCGTTAATTTCTGGGTTCAACATGGGAACATCTATGTCCATCCGATGAGAAGACGCGTTGCTAACA
>JBAZEV010000005.1:0-5226 GCA_041653695.1 Bathyarchaeia archaeon | reverse complement strand
CGACGTATCCTGCTTTGGCAAATTCTTCTTCTGCTTTTCCAGCAACATCCGAAGGCAGTGCTGAAAAAACGATGTCAACGTTTTTGACTTCTTTGGGGTTTATGTCTACGACTTCCATTTTGGCAACCGCTTCAGGAATGGAGGTTGTTTGTCTCCACCTTGATGCTTCACCGTATGTTTGTCCTTTGCTTCTTTCTGATGCAGCAACACATGTAACCTCAAACCATGGGTGTCCTTCTAAGAGTTGGACAAAGATTTGGCCAACGTTACCTGTTGCTCCTAATACTGCAGCTTTCAACATGTTTTGTCATCCCTCAATGCGTTTCTAACTAATTTCAATGTTTTTTCTTTTTCGCTCCAATTTACAAAAAGGAGTATGCTAGATGTGATAGTCATCAACCCAAATATGTTGATGCAGTTCAACCGCAACGCCTCTGCGATTCGTCCCGTAAGACCAGGAGTATCCTCTAACCCTACTCCTTTGATTTTCAGGAACACCAACTGTTTTTTCACAGACATCGCCAACGTTTCTTTGTGGCTTACTACATTTTCGTGGATTTTTTCCAGCATCTCATCTGCGTTTTGGTTTTCTGAACTGTAAAGAATCATCGAATCATAATTCAACGATAACCCCAACAGTTCTGCGTGGTTTTTCACTATCTCCGTGAGTTCTTTAATGACCTGTGGGTTTTTGGAAACTCCGTTCCCCACAACCGTAACTGACATTGCAGTTAATGGACTTGCCAGTTCTACATCTAACTCTGTTGATAATGCTCCTTTGATTATTGTTCCCTCCGCGTTCAGGTTTCCGTGACTGTGTTTTATTACCCTGACCCTGACTGATGCCTCTTTGTATCGTAGGGCTTTGCGGTGAATAAATTTGGTTCCCGAATCCGCCAAACCAACCAACGTGTTAACGTCGATTTCCGGTATCCGCGCAGGATTCTTTATTACCTTGGGGTCTGCGGACATGATTCCTTCTGCATCTGTAACCAAGATTAGTTCATCCGCATCCAGTGCCTTAGCTAATATGAACGCTGTTGTGTCGCTTCCGCCGCGTCCAAGTGTTGTTACTTTGTTTTCCTGCGTTTTGCCAACAAAACCTGCGATAACTGGGACTACGCCGCTCTCCACTAGGGGTAGAATGTTCTGTTTTACCCGCTCGTAGCAAACATCTAAAATCGGGTTAGCGTCAGAGAAAACCGCGTCCGTGATTATGGGCCACTCTGCATCTAGGGGGTCTACGTGGCGGGAGTTTACTCCTTGGGCACGTAAAGCAGAGGAGATTATCCTGATGCTTGTTCGTTCACCCATTGCCAGTATTTCGTCGAGGTCATGGTTTTGCAGGTTACCGTTAGACGTGTTTTTGGCTGCCTGCAGAAGCGTATCCGTTGTTTTACCCATTGCCGAAACGATAACAGCTACTTGTGTGCCTTTTTTCACTTCGTTAGCAACTGCCGTAACCGCACGCAGTATCCGATCATGGTCAGCAAGGCTAGAACCACCATACTTGACCACGATGCGTTTGTTAATTTTGTTTTGTGTCACTATAATCAAACCCTCCAAAAAGCCCAGAAAGCAGAAGACGTTAAAGTTCAGCTAACTGAGCTTAGTTATAATAAAAGAAATAGCCATAGCTAAAGAACGGCCAAGAAGTTGTTGAAGTCGACGAGTAGCTATTCATAGGCGCAATTTCCTTTAAGTTAAAAAAACAGAACCCGTTTCTGGTATAAAAAATTATCGTAGTAGAAAGAAGGAAATGAAAACGGGTTTACTTTACGTAAAACCGCTGAATTTTTTGATGTTCTAAACAGTTTTCTGCAGGTACTCTTTTGCCTGAGCTACAGACTGGAAACAGTATTTTATCTCCTTGAAGCTTTGGCGCATCTTGATTACGTCTTTCTTAACCTCTGCAGGTGTTCGTTTGGCTTTAACAACATCCAATATCAGCGAACACAAACATTCTACATCTGCTGCTTTGAAGCCTCGACGGGTTACATCCTGAAAACCGATACGCAAACCAGACGGGTCACTGCGGTTGTGCTGGTTATCGTAAGGCAACAAGTTCTTGTTTAATATGATGTTGGCGTCTTCTAGGCTGAACGCAAGTTTTTCTCCGCCACCATACTCGCGGACATCAACAACTATCTGATGTGACTTGGTAAAACCATTCTTTTGACCTAAAACCTTCACACCGTTTTCATACAAACATTTTGCTGCTGTTTGGGCATTCTTTATTGTCTGTTTTGCTAACTCTTTTCCAAACACTTTCATCTCTAACGCAGCCAAACCCAACGCGGGCAACCTGCCCAGATGAGTGTTAGATGCACTTAACGGAAAAACTGCGTGTTGGACTTTGGTGATTGCATTTTTTGTTCGGTCATCAACGCAGTTGGCAAGAATTACACCGCCCTGAGGTCCAGGAAAAGTTTTGTGAGTAGAAGCCGTAATGAAGTCTGCGCCCTCTTTTAGTGGGTCTTGGAATTCTCCGCCTGCAATCAAACCCAGTACATGTGCCGCATCGTAGGCGACGTATGCGCCTGCGTCTTTGGCGATTTTTGCCAGTTCCTTCACTGGATGTGGAAACTGGAAAAGGCTGCCACCAAATGTGACGATTCCGGGTCGGGCTGCGTCGATTATTATTGCAGATTTTTCTATGTCGATGTTTAGTTCGTTTATGTTGTATGCGTGGTTTATTGTTTCCAGTCCCAGTACGCGTCCCGCTAAACCCGAGTAATCATGTGTTATGTGTGCTCCGGCGCTGAGGGGCAATACAACCATTCGGTTGTTTTTGGTAGCCAAAGCGATGCCCTTAAACGTTGCAAGGTTTGCGTGTGTTCCAGAAACCAGCCGTACATCTGCCCAGTTACACCCAAACAGGTTTTTCATCAAGTCTGTGGTGTAATCCTCGATTTTTGTCATGTATCTTTGCCCTTGATAATGACGTGCTTTTGCGTGTCCTTTGAGGTCATTTTCGCCTTCGGCGTATCTGGATTCTAAATCGTGTGTTGAATCCAACATCTCAGTGACTGCAGGAGATTTGAGTCCCTCGCTTGCTATCAAGTTAAGGCATTCTTCTCCGCGGTATTTTTCATGTTTTTCGCTTGCATCAATCAAGTCGATTGCTAACTTCAGAAAGGCATCTTCCATCGCCCGTTTTCCTCCCAAACATTTTCCTCAAGGGCATTTTGTTGGTTTCTGAGCACTGCGTTACTTATTTATATTTCTTCAAGTCGACGTTTTGTAACTTTCGCAAGTTACTGGTGCAGATTAAGCAACAACTGCCGCTTGCATTCAAGGTCAATATTTTGGGTTCATAAACCTTTTCTTTATTTTTAATGATGTTTAGGTTGGTGTATAACAGTTGGACAAAAAGAAACTGCACTACGGCGTTCGTCTAACCGTGGATCAACTGAAATACCTTAAAACCGTCACTAAGCCTTCTGAGTGGATTCGCGAAGCTGTCGATGAAAAGAAAATCCGCGAAGAACGAACAAGTAGAACACGGTAACAAGTGTAATCAGTAAATGCCGCTGAATATTCGCATTAACTAAGGAATACTGAGTGTTTTAACAGTTAGATTTTGTTAAGTTTAATAATTTTATCCAAACGTTTTGTAAAACAGTGTTTGGACGTTTTGTGGCATGTATTTCATTCAAGTTAACGTGTAATGGATGGAAAATTACCAGAAAACTGCAAAAATAATTCTTTCTGAAAAAAAGTTTCCCATTAAAAGTGTCGGATTCACTATATGTATGGTTTGTTGTTCCGACATATTTTTATAGCTGTTTGGCTGACTCTGTCAACGAGGGTTACATTGTGTCGGGATTTGACGGTAAAAAACCTGAAAGTAAAGAAGAATTTATCAATTTGTTGGCTTCAGCCAAAAAAGAGGAAAAAAACTCAAAACGTACAACTGGCAGCAGATCAACCAAACCGACAATAAAAGGAACAGCAGACATCTTGGGTATTCACCGTGATACGTTGTATCAGTGGATGCGCGAGTTTGATGTTGACTTTTTAGATGTTGATGAACGCAAAGTTGGTTTTGAAGCCCCAAAAAGTAAAGAATCAGTCTATTTGATTGGTGAAGCCTTGATTGGTGAAGGAAACGAAATTGCCCATATTGACTTGTTGATTGGCGACAAAGCGGGTCCTGTCGGAGCTGCTTTTGCGAATGGTTTATCCAACTTGTCGGCTGGGCATACTCCGCTTTTGGCGGTTATTCGTCCGAATCTTCCACCAAAGCCGCATACTCTTCTTGTGCCTAAAGTTACTGTAAAGAACATGGAGGACACGGGCAAAATTTTTGGTCCTGCTCAGGCTGCTGTTGCTAAGGCTGTTGCGGACTCTGTTGAGGATGGTGTTATTCCCGCAGACAAAGTTGATGAATGGGTTATCGTTTGCAGTGTGTTTATTCACCCGCAGGCTAAAGATTTCCGCAGCATTTACCACTATAACTACAGCGCAACAAAGCTGGCGTTGAAACGTGCAATGACCAATTATCCGTCACTGGAAAAGGTCATGTATGACAAAGACCGCGCAAAACACCCGATTATGGGATTCAATGTGCCACGGTTATGGCGACCTCCATACCTGCAGATTGCATTAGATGTTACAAGCCTAGAAACCGCCAAACGAATTATCTCACAGTTACCTGACAGCGACAGAATCATCCTTGAAGTCGGAACACCACTCTTGAAGAAATGCGGAGTAAACGTAGTTCGCGACCTACGTGAAGTAGCCAAAGACAGGTTCATAGTTGCCGACCTCAAAACGTTAGATGTCGGAAAAGTAGAAGTAGACATGGCATTCGAGGAAACCGCAGACGCTGTTGTGGTTGCTGGTTTGGCAACGTCCGAAACTATCGATAGTTTCATCGAAGAGGCTAACCGTGTCGGAACCTACGCAGTCATGGACTTAATGAACGTTGACGACCCAGTTGCTAAACTTCGTTCACTCAAAAAACTGCCAGACGTTGCAATACTTCACCGCGCCATAGACGCAGAGAAAACAGGCAAAACACGCTGGGAACTAATCAAAGAGATGCGTCAAGCATTCCACAGCAAGAAAATGTTGATTGCTGTTGCAGGCGGAATTACTCCACAAACAGCACCTGAAGCCTTAGCAAACGGAGCAGACATCATCATCGTGGGACGTTACATAACTCAATCCAAGGACATCGAACGCGCAACCAGAGAATTCTTGAACTGCACCCAAGAAATG
>JBAZEV010000004.1:0-49439 GCA_041653695.1 Bathyarchaeia archaeon | reverse complement strand
TAGGTCAAGAAGCCAATACACGTATTCTCGTGATTCTGAGACGCGGTCAAAGATGTAGCCTGCCTTTAGTATACCTTGAACAAAACTTGAGTCCTCAGGAGCAGTAACGTTTGGGTAATATAACCCCAAGAATACCACGTCTACGCCAGGTAGTTTTTCGGCTTTTTCAGCAGTTGCCTTAGTGAACGTTAACAAAACGTCTGGGTTCACGTTTAACACTGCCTCATAGTCGGGGGTGTTCATTTGTCCCACGCAGACCAAGTTTTGTGCGTTTTCTGGGAAGTAGAATGATTTGAGCATGTCAACAGCGTAGTCGATGCCAACTACGTTGTCTTCGAGTTTAAGGGCACGTATCAGTTCGGCGTTGCTGAGGTATTCAATTACGATACGGTTTACTGGAAGTGATACAGTTAATGGTTCTTCATTGCCATCAAGTAACGCTACGTATGTTGCGTCTCCGTTTATGATGTCTGTAACTTGTTGGATATCACTTTGGTCGATGCTGCCGTCCTTATTTGCGTCAGCAAACTGGGTTTCAGTTGCGGTGCCGTCTATTATTTGGTTAAGGTAATCGATGTCTTGGGTGTCTATTATGTCGTCCATGTTTGCGTTTCCGAAGACTTCTAGCGTTAAGCCCAGTGAGATGGTTTGTGTTGGTTCTGTTTCTTGGTTGAACCAGTTTTGGTTAAGGAGTATTACAGTTGTTGAGCCTAAAATTATGATTACTAGAATTAAGGCGATGGTAACACGTTTATTCATTTTATTCACACCGTGTTACTGTTTCATAAAAAAGTAACACTTATAGTTTTCGTCTTTCATTAAATCAACAAGGTCTACACAAATGAAACTAGTAGCAGAAAATATAACCTTCAGTTATCACAACATACCCTCACTTAAAGACGTGTCACTGGAACTAGAAGAGGCACAGATCCTAGGCATAATCGGACCCAACGGCTCAGGAAAAACAACGTTACTCAAATGCATAAACCGCATACTAAAACCCAAACAAGGCAAAATCGCCATAGACTCAAAAGAACTAAAAAAGATGAGCAGACTTGAAATCGCCAAACACATAGGATACGTACCTCAGAGTTCTGTTGCACCTTACGCGTTAACAGTTTTTGAAGTTGTTTTAATGGGAAGAAGACCCCACATCGGTTGGCAAAGCAGCGAAAAAGATATTGAAAAAACATGGCAGATCCTTGCAATGCTGAACATCGAATGCCTTGCTATGCGCCATTTTAATGAACTCAGCGGTGGAGAACAACAAAGAGTACTTATTTCACGTTCGTTGGCTCAGGAAGCAAAGGTGCTGTTATTAGATGAGCCAACAAGCAACTTGGACATTAAAAACCAGTTAGAAGTAATGGATTTAACACGCGGACTTGTAGAAAAAGAAAAAATTGCGGCAATAGTCGCAATTCACGACCTTAACCTCGCAGCAAGGTACTGCGACAAAATCGTGATGATGAAAGAGGGAAGAATATTTGCGTCAGGGAACACAGGTTCGGTTTTGACTCCCGAGTGCATAAGAACAGTTTACGGCGTCGAAGTGGTAATAACCCGTACAAACAACATTCAACAAATAGTGCCGATACGTCCCTCAACCAAAACCCCAATAGAACTGCCACAATAAAACAGAAGTTTTTGATAAAAATATTTAAACCCAAAAAACCGATGTCAAATAAGGGTAACAATGCGGCGTCTACTGGTTTTGGTTTTAAGTCTATTAGCGGTTGCCGCAGTTTTACTTTCGTCATTTCAGTTATGCAACATTTTCGATGCAACACCTCCTGAAGGCTTCTATTTTGGTGTTTCATGCGGAGCAAAAACAGTCAGTGAAGCAAAAGTTTTGATAGACAAAGTGAAAGATTACACCAATTTTTTGATAGTGAATTCTTGGGAGTTGGACATAAACGAGACAGCACTCACCGAGGTTTGTGACTACGCCGCAGATGCAGGGTTGAGTTTTGTTGTGTTTTTTGATTTCATATCTCTAAAAATCGAAGAAGGTTACCCGTGGCATGGTGACTGGGTTACCTCTGCGGGTGAACGGTGGGGGGACAAGTTTTTGGGCATTTACATCTACGAAGAGCCAGGCGGTAGACAGATAGATATGGGAAAGTTTGACGGTTTGGTTCATGAACGGCAGCATATCTTTGATAATCTATCCACGTATGATGAGGCAGCTGAGGTTTTTGTAAGGGAACTGCCACTGGGGTATAGTTTCTATTTTCTTGAGATGAACAACATAACAAGGGTTGTTTCTGATTACGCGTTGTACTGGTTTGATTATTTGGCGGGTTATGACACAGTTTACGTGGAGTTGGGCTGGAACCACAGTACTCCGCAGCATATTGGTTTGTGCCGAGGCGCAGCAACAACGCAGGGCAGAGATTGGGGTTCGATTATTGTTTGGAACAGCCAAGAGGCAAACTCTTCGTCGATAAAGAGCGGCGCTGAAATGTATGAAGATATGATAACATCCTATGAAACGGGGGCGAAGTATGTTATTGTGTTTAATCATGACCAGTTTGCAGATGAACCTAACCCATATGGAACGTTAACACAGGAACATTTTGATGCCATGAAACGGTTCTGGGTTTACGCTTCTGAGCACCCATATGATTGGGGAAAAATACAGGCAAATGCTGCGTTTGTGCTTCCACACAATTATGGTTGGGGCATGAGAAACCCTGAGGACAAGATTTGGGGTCTGGTTCCTGCAGATGATAATTCTGCCCTGATTTGGAGTAACATGAACAAGTTGATAGACATGTATGGTTTGCAGTTGGATATTGTGTATGAGGATTCCCGTTTTAGTTACGAGAACTACGACACTGTATATTACTGGAACGCCACAATCAACTAAACCTTGTCAGTTAATGACTAACGGCTAGTCAAAGTTTCTTGACCAATTCAAATAGTGCAACCAACTGTTTTGGTCAAACTTTATTGACAAAAATGTTTTTCAATAAAAATCACATAATTAATACTATACCTTCAGGGGGAGACCCAATGAACAAAACGTTGATGGCACTGATACTGGTCGGGGCATTGTTGAGTATGTTGTTTACCATCACTCAAACAGTTAAAGCCGCCCCGCACACAGCAGACGGGCAAGCTTTTCCTATTGCATCTCCGCTTACGGTTACGTCTCCGTCAAACACAACGTATAGCCCACAGAGGTTAACATTAAACGTGACATTCAAACTAATGCTCAGCCCCGAATGCGCAAAACTAACATATACAATAGATGGAAAGAACGAAAACACAATACCTCTAGAAGCAATACATGAAAGCGTACAGACAACAAGAACGTATGCAAATGGCACAACGGTGATAACTAACGCCACTTTTTTTGTTCCATTCACAATTACAGGGTGTACAGATTTACCAGAACTGTCTGAGGGCACACATAACATAACAGTTTCCGCAGAATACCAAGCCAACGATAAAGTTGGATTGGACAGCACAACGGTCTATTTTGCGGTTAACCCAGATTCAGAACAAAATCTTCCAGAGTTCCCAACGTGGACCCCATTAGCTGTAATTGCAACCGTTTTTATTGCGGTTATCGGAGTTTACAGAAGAAAGCTTACAACCCCAGAACGGTGAGATAAAGCAGTGAAGCAACCAAGTTTGGTAGCTGTTTTGTTATTTGTTCTTTGTTTAGTTACTGTTTTTCAGGTTACGCCAGTTGATGCACAAAGCCAAGTTTACATACGAAACGATGGAACAGTTGAAGGAACAGACAAAATCACATGCAACGGAAACGTTTACACGGTCACAGCGGACATCAACGGCGGAATTATTGTGGAAAAAGACAACATCACAATCGAGGGCTCAGGACATGTTTTGCAGGGAACAGGAGCCGAGCACACTGCGGGGTTAACTTTGAGGGGACGAATCGGGGTAACTGTTTCTGATTTCAGAATTGAATCGTTTGAATATGGGATATTAGTTGTTCCAGAATACGCTGAATTAGGCATTCCATCTGTAGACGCAACTGGGAACAAGATAACAAAAAATGTTGTAACAAACTGCACAGAGGGAATAGCGCTTGCTGAAACTTCACTCAACGAGGTTACATCCAACACAGTGAGCAACAACGACGATGGTATAGTAATTGCTAGATCATCTTACAATATTCGGGAATACGGCTACAACCAAATCACAGGCAACACAATAACAAACAACAAAAACGCCATAGTGATTAAATGGACGACAAACAACGAAATAGTTGGAAACATAATACAAAACAACACCAACGCCATAGACGGAAACATGGGTTCTTCGTCAAGCAGCAACACTGTCCACCACAACGCATTTGTTAACAACACAATAAACCTCGCAAACCCCGAACTCAGAATCCAATGGGACAACGGCAAAGAGGGAAACTACTGGAGCAACTACAACGGCACAGACACAAACGGCGACGGCGTCGGAGAAACCCCATACACAATATACAAGGTGATACAGGACATTCACCCGCTGGTAAACATGATACCAGAATTCCCAACAACTGCCATCTTACCGCTGTTTGCGCTGGCAACAGTTTTAGCGGCGGCGTTTTACCAAAAAATGAAAACCAACTGACCAAAACGCCAAACTGGCGTTGAAACCTCAAACATATTTGTAGACTAATAGAGGTACATTGTTGAAAACAGTATTTTTTCTGTTTTTCTAGAAAAGAAAACCTGTCGTCCAGCAGACCGCGGGCATGTTTGTATCATGTTTGAAGACTAATATTACTTCATTGTTAAAAACGGCCTTTTTTCTGAAAACGTTCTTTGTAGCACTTTAGAGATATAATCAGCAAAAAAATGGGAAAACGGTTTGAAGATGAGTCCCCATAAAGCGGTTATGCGTTTTTTGGTTTGTAGATTACGTGTTTTGGGTCTTTGAGTAGTATTGCGCCGTTCCATACTGCAAGTGCTGTTATCAGCATCACGAAACCGAGAACAATTGCTTCGGGCGTCATTTCCAGGAATTCTCCGCCTTCAGTTATGAATGGTATTGTGTGATCTACCATGACCATTATTGTTGTTCCCCATAGTATCAAGCTGAGAAATTTTAGCAGGTATTTGTCGTTCTCCGCGTGGGAGTACCATAATGCAGTCGCAATCGTTGCGGCAAATGCAAGAATTACTAACCACATGTTTTTTTACCTCCGTTATCTTTATGAGGCAGTATTACTATATTTAAATTTAGTGTTACTAGAGGTTGATGAAAAAAATGGCATGCTTCCTAGTCCCAATGGTCGTGGCAATTGTAACAACAACAGTACAAAAAACATCCAAAAGCCTAGCAGAAAAACTCAAACTAAGCATACTCAACGCACTGCTATGGGGCGGCGTAGTACTACTGGCAGTAGAACACGTATGGCACGGCGAAATAACCCCGTGGGCACCATACCTAACCGCTATGAGCAGCCCCGCCGACACAGCCGTAATGCTCTCGGAGATGGCCACCATCGGCACATCAATGGCAGCAGTCATAACAGTTACTTGGCTGTCAACAATCACAATAGCCCACTTTATGCCAAAAATAGTCACAATCAAAGACAACCTAAACCCACTCAGCAAACCAATGACAACACCACACAAAAGCCACTAAACAAAAAATGAAAGGCGGCATAACCCGCTCTTTCCCTTTTCTTTGCAGTTTTATTTCAAACCATAAACACGCACACAGAACGAAACATCAACAAAAACAGTATCCACTATGTTTGATTACACAAAAAACTGGGTTTTAGTATTCTTGCTCTTCTTCTTTGAGTTGTACGTTGAAGGCGATGGTTTTGCCGCCGTGTTTTCGGTCACATTTCACGGTGACGATGTTTCCGTCTTCGCTGATGTAGACTACTTTACCAAAATGTCCAGGCTCTTGATGAAAAACGTTGTGAACGGGAATCTTCATCTTGTCGCCAATCTTAACTTCAGACATCAACACACATCCAACAACAAATCATGTGTAGCTTAAACAGTAAACCACACTGACACAAACAAGCTTTCCCCAAACCACACTATTAAACATTATCCGCAACAAAACCGAGCCCCCAAAAAAGGCTGAAACAAAAAAGAAAACGCAAACAAAACCAAATACAAAACACAACAACAGCCAAAGAGCTTATCAATGGGTCATATTACACAATAGTAGAAGGAAAAACTGATGCCAAGAGACCCCGTATGCGGCGTGATTCTGAACGAAAAGACAGCAAAATACAAAATCAGCCACGAAGGCGACACATACTACTTCTGCAGCGTCAAATGCAAAAAGAAATTCAAACGAAACAAAGACAAATTCACAAAATAAAACTAATTTTTTTAACGCAAACCCAAACTTTTGGGTTTAAGCAACTCTTCAATAAACCGAAGCAGTTGATAACCAAACAAAATAGCAACAACGTAGGTAGGCCACAGTATAACGGGCCAATCACCTGGAATGTAATGCCAAAGATTAGTCTGAGTGGCAAAAACTTCCATGCAAACCAAAGAAAACAACCCAGCAACCGCCAAGTAAACCTGCTCCTTAAAATTAGGTTTAATTCCGTTGCGTTTGCGGTTAAGCATCAAAAGTGCCCATGCACTTAAGAAAGCAAAAAACAGGATGAACCAGTTGGGGTCGATGTCAAATATCAGTTGCATACCCAAAAAACAGGGACATTCTATAAAAACCTTGTTTATTTACACACAAAAGAACACCCACAGATACAACAAAATAAACTTCAAAGAGAATGCTTATGTAAACCTTGAATCAACAAGAAATAAACAAAAACAACAGGGGCCGTCGGCTAGTTTGGTCTAGGCTCTGAGCCTCGGACGTTCGGGACCCCGGTTCAAATCCGGGCGGCCCCACCAAACAAAACAACTAGTTCTTTGTCCGTTTTGCAATCTCTTTGGCAACAATAACTCCAGAGGCAGACGCCTGAATAAGCCCACGGCTTACACCAGCACCGTCACCGATGGTGAACAGGTTTTCTATTTTTGTTTCAAGTTGGTCGGTTAACTCAAGCCTTGAAGAATAGAATTTTACCTCAACACCATACAGCAAAGTGTCATTTGAGTAAACACCAGGAGCCACCTTATCCAACGCTTGAAGCATCTCTTTGATGTCAGCAATGTAACGGTAAGGCAAAACGAAACTAAGGTCACCAGGTGTGGCGTTTTTGAGTGTAGGAACACACAGGCTTCGTTTAATTCGTTCCTCAGTTGAGCGTCTTCCAACCTTTAGGTCACCTAGCCGTTGGACAATTACGCCTCCGCTGAGCAGGTTTGAAAGCCGAGCAATATATTTACCATAAGCGATTGGTTCGCGGAAGGGTTCAGTGAATTTTGTGCTTACAAGAATTGCGAAGTTGGTGTTTTTGGTTTTTCGTTCAGAGTAGCTTTGGCCGTTAACTGTTAAAACGCCGTCATACGATTCGGTGATGACTTCACCCAACGGTGAAACACAGAAGGTTCGTACTTCGTCATCAAAGGATTTGGAGTGGTAAATCAGTTTAGGTTCATACAAGGTTTTAGTCAAATCTTCCAGGATTGCGGCTTGAAGTTCCACGCGGACTCCGACGTCTACGGGGTTGTTCAAGGTTTTAAGACACAAAAGCTCGCCTTGGGTCTTGAGCCACTGAGCGCCGATTCGTCCAGGAGCCACAATCACATATTTTGCGTAGAATTTTTCGCCTTTGGTGGTTTCAACGCCTGCAATTTTGTCGTCTTTGACCAGCAGGTTTTTCACGTCTGTTTGTGTGCGTATGTCAACCTTGGTTTCAAGGTGTTCACGCATTTTGTGAAGTGTTTCTGCACATTTGTCTGTGCCCATGTGCCGAACCTTTTGTGAAACAAGCCGTAACCCAGCAAGGGAGGCTTTGCGTTCAAGTTCTTCAAACTTTTCTGGGCCAACGCCGTAAAGGTGTTTTGTTGCGCCAAATTTTAGGTAAATATCGTCAACGTAATGTAACAGTCCCCAAAGCTCTTCTTCGGTGCAGTACTCGTTAAGCCATCCACCAATTTCTGTGGATAATGTGAGTTTTCCGTCACTGAATGCGCCTGCACCACCCCAACCAGCCAAAAGCGAGCAGGGGTCACAGTTTAGGCAACCTAAGCCTCGGCTGCTGGGACATTTGCGTTTGTCGATGTCTTTGCCTCGGTCTAACATGAGTATTTTAAGGTCTGTTTTTTCAGCTAATTCAAGGGCAGAGAATATTCCAGCCGGACCAGTGCCTACGATTATTACATCGAAATCCAACAGAGTTAACCTCCGGAAATCCAAAACTACATGGAATAGGTATAATATATGTGTTGACTGACAAGAAGCATTCTCCACGTTAACGTGTTGTTAATAGCAACAAAAATGGACCAGTTTTTGGTGCAACAAATTTTGGTTCTCAAGAAAACATTTCAGGTTGCATCGGAGTCTTTTTTGAGTATCTGCTCCACCAGTTTTCGCAGAATCGGCGCAGCCTCTTGCTCAGACACGGTTTTAAGGAAAACCGAAACCAAAGACAACTTCTTCGAGTTCTTAGCCAACATCTCAGCTAAAACACGTGCAATCATGATGTTGCGGTCGCCAAGCAAAACCGAGGAAAGAGATGCACCCACCAAGTTGTCAGGTTGCGGAACAGAAACAGCCAATGTACCGAGTTTTTCTTCACCTTCACTTAGGAACAGCTGGTTCGCGTTTTTTGTTTCAATGTAAAGAGCAAAAAATGTTTTCTCTTGTTCAACTATTTCGTCTTTCACAATTTTTGCGCGTGCCAAACAAATCCCCGTAACAAGTTACTGTTGTTTAGCCTATTTCAAAGTTTTACAGGCTATTAGTGTAAACTGTGCATAAACCAAGTTCTTTACAGTTTTTGTCCAAAACTATGTTACCAAAACATATCGCTGAAACCTTTTCCAATACAGGCGTGAAAACTTTCAGAGTCTTGCGCTTGTAGTCAACCTCTTGAAGTATACCGATACCCATGAAATGGTTGTTTTCGTCTTTCAAACCAACTAGCAAGCCTTCCTCGTCGCCTTGCCGTATCACTTTAACCCGTTTTCCGAAATATTCCTCAGCCGCTTCGATACTCTCTTCGGATACGCTCCCAACTCTGCCAAGAACAACTAGCACGGCATTCAAGCTTTCTTCAGAGTACACGAAATTTGTTTTCAACAGATTTCTTAAAGTCTCTAAACGTTTATGGTGCAGTTTACCGCCAGCACCCAAAATAGAGCACTCAACGTCTATCCAACCCAAAGAAAACGACTGCACTTTTCCACCTTTCAAATATTTTTTGTAGCTTAACTCACGTAACAGTTTTCGTTTTTCTCGGCTTCGTGAATAAATAAGCTCAGGACTGCCCATAACAACAACTGTACTGTCATTTGAAACGCCTAAAATTGGGGTTAACTCGTCGGCGCGTTGTAACCCAACAACAACATTTGGACATAACTCGTTAACAAGCCGAACTTTATACGCGGCTGCTTCTTCACCTTCAACCCAACCATCAGTGTTAATGACAACCAAATCTGCACCAGAATCCAATATTTTGGTCTTCAGTTGGGTTAAACCTTCAATTACCTTGTTTATGGCTATACTTGGATTTGTTGCCCCAACAAAAACTGCGTCCTCTGCGGATAAATCAAAAAGGTCTTTCACGGGCTCAGATACAAGAGCAAACCCGATAGTTGAAGGGGGACCAACATCAGATTGTCCTAAATCAGCGTCAACAACAAAGGTTCGCCACTTATTCAATACAGATTGGTTCACAAGATACGTACAAAAACTTGTTTTACCAGAGTCAACACCGCCCACAACAAGCACAGTCACAGGCAGATTTTGACCAAAAACCTGTTTTGCAGCTTCATCCCATGACGGCGGAACAGAACCGCCCTCAACTTCGTTGATGCTGGCGCCTTCACCCACATTCAACTCAAGAGTAGCGTTTGCTGATACCCATAAAGGTAAACGTTTTCCTTCTCTTACGACCAGTTTTTCTTCAACTGCGATAGATGCACCCAAAACAGTTACTTCACCAGAAAGCAAACTAACAGAAGCGGGACCGTCAACAAGCAATGTTTTTCCTTTGTCAACTAAGAGTTTCATTTAGCATTCGTCCTCAAAAATATTCGCCCATTTCTTCCCGCTATGTGTATTGCAGAAACAGCGTCCCTTAAAACTCTGCGGTTTACAGATTTATGTGCAAGCTTACTTGTTCCATCTTCACTGACCACTTCAACCAAAACGTCCTCAGGTAACCTGTTATTCAGGTAACCCAGCAACGCCGTAGTGTATTCAGATGGACCATCACCAACACGAACCAACTTAAACTCGGCAGGAAACCGGTTCAAACACTCCACAATAATGGCAACTGCATCCTCGACGCCTGAACAACCTAAAGTATCTAACACCTGATTATCACCCAAAACCGCGATGCCACAAGCTTGACCGGGGTCAACACCAACAACAAGTTTTTCGTAGATTTGTTTACCTTGAACAATCATAAGTGCCTTGTCTACAACAGTTTCAGGTTTTGAACCAGACTCAAAAACAAGTATATTTGAATACGAAACCTGATTTTGTTCCGTTTTAGTTGTTATTACAACTTTGATGTCTAACGGAATAACGTCCCAAGGCTTCAAACTCAGAAACGGCAACCCCTTACTGTTCAGTTCCGTCACAAGTTCATAGTACGCTTTACCAGAAACGGTGGCAACAGCAATTTTCGGTCTCAGGTGACCACGGTTCCCATCATTTAACATAGAGGAATGGTTAGAAAAAACAGAAACATGCGCAGGCATATCAGTGAACCCTAAGTGAGTGTCCTCTCACCGTTTTTGGCTTAAATATCTTCCGAAATAACCCATAAAACGGCATTCAACAGAGCGAAGGCTTATAACAGCTTAGACCGTATTGCGGTTCTTGTGTTGATGCATTGCAGAATTTTGTTCAAACGGGCTGTATTTCACTTGACAAACTGCTAGGCGGAGGATTCCCCACAGAAACGGTTTCAATGATATTTGGGGAAGCCGAAACAGGCAAAACCTCGCTTGCAGTTCAATGCGCAGTTAACTGTACACGAAGAGGCTACAAAGTCCTGTACATAGATGCCGACGGAACATTTTCGTATGAACGGCTTTCACAAATAGCAGAATATGATTTCGAAAAAATCTCACCCAACATAATCATTGCAAGACCAACAACATTCAAAGAACAAATCCAAGCAATCGACCAGCTAGAAAAAATAATAAACAAAAAATTTGGGTTAATCATCGTTGACACTGCAACGTCGCTATACCGAGTGGGACTTGACGACACAAAAGAAGCCTATGTTGCAAACCGCGAATTAAACAGGCAACTAGCAGTTTTAACGCAAATTGCCAAAACTGTTGGAGTGGCAGTTCTTGTAATCAGTCAGGTTAGAAGTGTTCCTTTTGGAGATGTCTTTGAAACCAAACCAGTTGCTACACGGGTTTTGAACTACTGGTCAGACATAATCCTTGAAATGAAGCAGGCAGGTCAAACGCGGGTCATCAAGGTGCTGCGTGAGAAACACCCCAAAATCAAGGGAACAGGATTTGTTCACGTTAAAATAGAAAAATGCGGATTAACCGATTACGGACACTAACAGTTATTTTATGCCAACATCAAATAGGGTGATACCATGATAACATTAATCGACGTCGCCGCTGCAATGTGGTTCATTTTCCCAGCGTACTGTGCCAATGCTGCCCCAGTAATTTTTGGTGGGGGACTGCAGATGGATTTTGGCAAAAAATTTTCAGACGGCAAACCAATACTGGGTGCACACAAAACATTCAGAGGCTTCTTCGCAGGCATCACAGTTGGAACATTGGTGGCTTTAGTTCAAACAATCATCTATGAACAGTACCTGTTCCAATACGGCATACAATTCCAACAAACCATACTACTAGGGTTCATGTTATCATTAGGAGCACTAACAGGCGACATAATAGAATCGTTCATAAAACGGCGGATAAACCGTGAACCAGGACAATCACTACCAATAGCAGACCAAATAGACTTCATACTAGGAGCATTACTGTTTGCAATTCCAGTAGCCGCCCCATCACTGTTATGGACAATAATAATCCTTCTAATCACTATCCCGATTCATCTGCTAACAAACTTAGGGGCTACCCTGCTAAATATGAAAAATAAAAGAAAACCAAAGAAGGGTTAACACCAGTTTTTGGTGCTAACGACTATACACCAAGTTTTGCTAACATACCGTTTTCGATCAGGATAACCGCGACTATTAGCAGAGCACACCCAATCAGTAGCAGTCTGTAGCCTAAACGTGGGTTATAGGCATATTTTGTGCTTTGGTATGACGCCAGAAAGCCTGCAACGCCCAATCCGGCAAAAATCATGACAAGTATGCTTTCGATGATAAACTGGTCACTCAGCGAAGGATAATACACAAGTATTGACCCTGTTGATGTGAAGTAAATTACGGGAACATCAGATGTGAGAAGATCGTAGACTCCGCCACTTATGAAGAACAACGAAATCCCTACAACAATTAGCCCCAGCAGTGGTAGTGAAGGCTTGTAGTTGAGTATTCGTTCATAGGTTTTCTGTAACGAAAAGGCAAGTGACGATGTTTGTTTATTGGAACCTTTAGCCATCTTTTTTCACTCTTCTGTTTTCAATAAATGCATTGCAACTTCTTTTGCCCAAGTGCCTGTGTATGAATTCTCTGCGACTGCATTTAAATATTCCTTCCAAGAAACCGTTAAAGCCTGTTTCCAGTCACCAAATTTTTGAACAATATTACTGTAAGCCTTCTGGTGGAACACACAATATTGCTCGGTAGCTTCACGTTCGCAGACTGGGCACTTCAAGGGTTATTCCTCTGCGTAGTTTTAGTTGCACAGTTTGGGTTAAAACATAGACTCCAAGGTCTTCTACCAGTTAACACAAGAATTTTTGGCCAACCACATGTTTTGCAGCTTGTTTTGGTGGGTTTAACAGTTCCACGTTGCGGCAAAGGAAACGAGTTACTGCAAAGTCCCTTGAAGTAGTTGGTGCATCCTATAAACCGTTTTTTGGTTGTCCGCGAATAGATAATCGCAAGGTCGCCTGTTCCACATTTTGGACATTTCCCCACGATACGTTCCTGTGATTGCGCCTTTATGGTGGCTTTAGTCAGGGCTTCGCCGATGTGTTCTTCGTTTTCTTTGAATTGCTCCAACTGTGGCTCAAGTTGTGTAATAGCTTCTTGGAGAACAGTTTGCCCGTCCAGTTGGTTGTTTTGAATCTGCTCCAGTTTAGACTCCAGTTCTTGTGTAAGCGCCGCAGAAGTAACAGAAGGCGCATACTTGCCTAGAACATTGATTACATCAAAACCCAGCTCGGTTACTGTTAACCGTTCATCTTTGACATATTTACGGTTATACAACGTTTGAATTATGTCTGCGCGGGTCGCCTTTGTCCCGATTCCAAGGTCTTCCATCTTTTTTAGCAAACTGCTCGGATTATACCGCGGCGGAGGAGAAGTAAACTTGTCCAAACGAAAAACCTGTTTTAGTTCAACAACGTCCCCTTCTTTGATTGCGGGTAAAAGTATCTCCTCGGCTCGGCAGTAAGGCTGATAATATTTCATCCAACCTTCTTTGAGGATTCGTCTTCCACGCACAAAAAAGCGGTGGTCATTCACGTTTAACTCAACTTTGAGGCTTTCTTTAAGTGCATCGTCCCCAAAAACAGCAAAAAACCTGTGCACAATAAGGTCCCAAATTTTGGTTTCAACAACGCCCAACGGTTTTTCAGGCAAACTCCCAGTCGGATACACAGCAGGATGCGCAGGGTCATCCTTTATGCCCTCATGAGGTTTCAGGTCTTGTTTTTCTAGAAGTTCTGAAGCCACCGTTTTGTATTTTGGTTTCTGTTTTAGGGCGCTGATTATTTTTCTGTATCCAATTACGGGGGGAAGTTTTTGGCTACTTGTTCGTGGGTAAGAAATCAACGCATCCAGATACAACCGCTGCGCCGCCGCCAACGTCCGCTGAGGCGTATACGCAAACAGGCTATAGGCTTCCCGTTGCAGTGACCCAACATCAAAGGGCACAGGCGGTTTTTGGTTAACCTGTTTCACGTTAACCTTTGCAACTCGCCCAGTTTTGCCCGAGCAGCCGTGGACAACTTCGTTGGCTTGGGTTTTTGTTTCAACACGTTTTTTTTCGTATTCAGCTTCAACTACAGTGCCCAAGATTTGTGCGTCTGCGGTTATCTCCCAAAATGGGGTGGGTACAAATGTTTGGATTGCCTTTTCGCGTGCTGTTAGTAACTGGAGTGTTGGTCCTTGCACCCGCCCCGTGCTAAGGGTGGAATATTTTCCGCTCCAACTGCGCATCGCCAAAGTTAATGCCCGTGAAAGGTTTATTCCATAAAGCCAATCAACTTCGTGTCTTGTTTTTCCTGCGTCTATTACCGCAAAATCTAGATGTGGTAAAGGCTCTTCGTAGGCTTGTTCTAACTCAGTTTTTGTTAATGTAGAAAACTTCATCCTTTTTGCGGAAACGTCTTTGTTGCCGCAGGCAAATTTTAGTATACAGTAACCGATAAGGCTGCCTTCAAGGTCGTAGTCGCAGGCAGAAATAAACGTGTCAGCACCTTGGGATAAACTTGAGAACGCTTCCACCCGGTCACGAATATTTTTTGCATTCCGTTCCGCTAAATGCCGTGGAACCCACTTGAATTTAAACACGGGGTAGTCGCTTCGTGTCCCGCTTTCATGAACAATCGTGTAAAGATGCCCGATTGCAGGCACAACAACAAGTTTTCGGTTGCGCTCCGCAATAAAATATGGCACACCATTTTGCCTACAAGCTTCAGGTTTCCCCTGAACATCCAAAGCTTGAGCTATTCTTTTAGCGGCATCAGGTTTCTCGGCAACGATTAACGTGAAGTTTTCCATCAACGCAACCATTCTATCTCGTTTTTTGGGCACTAAAATCTAAAGCATTTACGACACAGCATACAAAAACCAAAACAAACAACCCCACAGACACGTTGTAAACAGTTAACGCACAGATAATAAGGTTCTTCGCAAACAGTAAAACAATTCAGAACATATTCCTCAGGTATATCAGGAAAACATAAATAGTGTTTAAGGACTCCTTTGTCTTACAACGGCGGTGATAACTTGCCACAACAGGTAATTTGCGAAAAATGTGGAGCAGTTCTTTACGAAGGCACTGAACTAAAACCGCCAGATGAGATAATTCAGATGCATGACGGCAAATGCCCCAAATGCGGCAACAAAATCGGTTTTGTACCCTCAAAGGTTGATGTCCGCGCCGTCGAAAGACCAGGCAGAAGACGCTAAAGAGGATAGCGTCTTTACAAGTATTTTTTGTAGACACACCTAAACAGGCGATTCAAAAGTGGGCAATAACGCCGCTTAAATCAAGTTTTTGTGTTCCAGAACAGTCTTTGGGCAATTTTGTTTGGTGTTTTGGTTAAAAACTTAAAATATCTCTTTTGTTAAAGAAGTGTGTCAAAACAGTGGAATACCACAAGAAAGATAAAGGTTCCATTGCTTTCATTCACGAGAGAAAGAAGGGTTTGCGTTGAAAATTGGGAAGCTATTTAGCAAAGAAAGTACAGGCAATGCACTAACAAGTATTGGAGCATTCAGACTTCACGTATCTCATTCGTCACTTATTCACACATCGTTGCTTATGCTCATCCTTGTTATAGCAGCAACAATCAGGTTACTTCCGCTTCAGTGGGGTGTACAACTATCAGAGTTTGACCCCTACATGCACTATAGGTTAACTCAACACATGGTTGAGAATGGAATATTCTCTTACAACACATGGGTAGACACCATGAGTTGGTACCCAAACGGGCTTCAAGTTTCCGACGCAATATTTCCAGGTGTTGCAGCAACAGCAGCTATTTTATACCAAATAGCAAGTGCTCTTAATCTTGCTCCAGCACCAATTTTAAGCTCAAGTACTTATCACCCATTAACTGCTGACCCTCTGTTCAATTTCGTTGTGTTTTTCCCAGTAATGATGGCAACCATAACCGTTCTGGTTATGTATTTTGTGGGAAGAGACATCGGCGGAAAAAGTGTTGGACTGTTTTCAGCGTTCTTTTTAGCCTTAAGTTCATCATACATCAGCCGTACCGGGTTGGGTTTCTTTGACGATGAGTCTGTGGGAATCCTTGGTATTCTGTTGTTCATTTTCTTCTTCTTAAGGTCGATTGACTCTAAAAGAACGGTTAAAACCAGCTTTGCGTACGCAGTGGGTGCAGGATTATCATTGGCATACATTTTTGCTTCTTGGGGAGCGGCAAGGTATCCTTTGGGTGTTACATTGATTTTCGTGCTTGCCATGATTCTAGTAAAGCGTTATTCACCAAAGTTGTTGATTTCGTATGCCACAACGTTTGGTATTTCCATTGCATTAGCCGTAGCTATACCGAAGCTGGGTGTCAATTTCTTGATGGAGCCTACAGTTCTGGCGGTTATTGGCATGTTCCTAGTTTTGTGTATGGTAGAGGTTTCCCGCCGTATTCCGAACAACAGAAACAAACTGTTGTTTGTGGTTGGGTTCTTAGCGGTTCTTGTAGTAGGATTTGTTACATTGTCCGCACTAGGATTAGTTGGTGGATTAGAAGCAAAGCTCATAGCAGTCCTATTTCCGGGTGAACGTGTAGGTACAGGCGCAGTACAGCAACTGGTACAGTCAGTACAAGAACATCAAGCATCAACTTGGGGTTCATTCTATTATGATGTTGGAATCGGTTTACTGTTCATACCCGTGGGACTGTATTTCGCAGTACAAAACCCAACAAACCGCAACATATTCATGGTAATCTTTGGGTTAACATCAATCTACTTTGCAGGCTCATTTGTTCGACTTAGTCTGCTTATGGCACCAGCAGTATGTATCCTGTGGGCATTAGCGTTAGTGCAAATGGTAAAACCGTTTGTTACGATTCTGCGGGAAAACCCAACACCGAAACGGAAAATGCGGTTTAAACCACGAGTAGGTAAAGAGTTCAGCGCAATATTCATCATCTTGATGTTTGTGCTATTAACGGTCACATTCATCGCGCCATCAGGAGAACTTACGACAAATGATATCACATACTCAAGGGTAATAAACCGGGCAAATTCACCCACAACAGTTGTGTCATCAGGTCTGAGTTTCAGAACAGAAATCAGTGACTGGCTAAATACTCTCAACTACATGAGAGCCAACTTACCACCAGGAACAGTTGTTATGAGTTGGTGGGACTATGGATACTGGATTACAGCGATTGGCAACAAGACAACATTAGCAGATAACGGTACAGAAAATGCCACACAGATAGGTTTGATTGGAAAAACGTTCATGTCCAACGAAACTGAGGCTGCACAGTTCATGAAAGACTACGATGTTGACTACGTGTTGGTGTTTACCACATTTAGAACAACAGATGGAACAACGATAACTGACGGCGGATACGGTGACGAAGGAAAATGGCGGTGGATGGCACGCATAGGCGAGTTAGATGATGCACTATACGGCAACTACACTCTGGGACAGGATTGGACTGACACAGACGCAGATGGCTCAGTAGGCGATGGAGAACTAATAACAAACGAGCTAGGAACAAGCACACTGCTCTACAAACTAATGCACTACGGAAGCGACATAGCAATATTCGGTTCATCAACAATTGAACTGGAACACTATCAACAAGCATACTTCTCACAAGAATCAAATGCAGTGCAGTGGTACCAAGTCTCGTCAAGTGAAGCCTTTGGGGCAATGGTTTGCCTCTACAAAGTAAACTACGATTAGTTTTTTCTAATCGTTTTCTTTTCTTTTTTAATCTCTTTCTTTTAACTAATTTTTCTACAAAAACAAAGCGTCAAATCTAGTTTTATTTAAAAAGAAAAATTAATGATGTGTTGTTCGATAAACTGGACAACAATCAATGCAAAAGCTAAGAGATGTATGTGATGCGTTCTTCTTCTACGCGGCGTAGTTTTTCCACATACTGTACGCGCCTGTTTTCGATGTCCTGCATTCTTCCAAGAATCTCTTGAGAGTGTTCAATCTCTTTTTCTAACTCTTTGAAGTCAACACTGATACCATAAAGTCCCTGCAATATTTCGATAACCCGTTTTGATGTATTTGGGTCAGGGAAATAGCCACGGGTTTCACCTAACAAACATAAGGCATCTATCTTCCTGAATTTGGCTAACCCCAAAAGCAAACCTGCGGTCCCAACAATAGGAGTTCCAGCTTCGCTAGGAGATGCACCAGACTTTAAACATTTTTCGACAATACCAGAATTTTGGGATACAGCAACAACATGGGGTACACCTTCAACTTCGTTGCGGTAACCGCCAACGGTTACGATTGTTTTCACGTTTTTCTTTTCAGCAAAATCAAGAATAACGTTAGCGACCTCGAACTGGCCTTCTATTGTTTGAGGTTGACTGTCTCCTGTGAGAAATATGAAATCGTTTTCTCCTGTGGGGTTTTTCCATAAATAGAAGTCCGCTCGCAGAAGCCGTGCTGCGCCTTTTTCGTCTACAATAACGTGGTAAGGAAAATGTGGAGAATACATGGTTGCAATTTTTTGGGCTTTTAACTCTTTTACAAGGTACAGAGTTGCAATGCTACCCACCATGCCCAAGCCTGGAAAGCCTTCTACAAGAACAGGGTTTTTTATTTCTACAGTTACTAGTTCGTCGATAACAGATGTTTTCATTCTGAGTTTACCTCTCTCATTGCTTGTCGATATTTTGCGTACTTGTCTTCAGGCGAGAACTTAGCAGGATGTGGAATATGCACAGCACCACCACAAACGGGGCAGCGTTCTTGATTCAACGTGTAGTTTCCACATTTGTCACATTTTCTAAGAAGCCAACCCATTACATTCACCAGTTCCAACCGTTTTATCATACTGGTTTAGACATTCACACCTATTTACGTTTCCAACAAACAGAGAACCAAAAAACTGGAACCACAAAAGAAGGGGTTACACATTTCATAAACAGGGTAAAGGACGTAAATGTATCACGTGAATGGTTCCAAATGAAAAATAAAAGTAACAAGAATTCTGCAAAAACAGAACCTTGTTGTTACTGTTGCTGTTTTGGTTCTCTTTTCCTCATAACCGCGAAAACCACAATCACAGTGACCGCCAACAGCACACCAACGATTATGATTGCATAACTAAGTGGAATGTCAGGAAGGAATCCTCCGCCTCCAGTTTCGTTTCCATTCTCAGTTTCAGGTTCAGGTCCAACGTCAACAGGTTCAGAGTCTAGATTCAAAACAACTTGGTGATTACTATGTTGATAATTGAAGACTATTTTCCAAGCATCCGACTGTGATGAGTAATCAAAATCCATTGGGTTTCCATCCATGGTAACGGCGATAGTTGAAATGTCGCTGACCAAAGATTTGGGAATAATCACAACGGTGTATCCGCTTGTTCCTGAAGGTCCAGATACGCTAAAGCCCAGTTCATTTGTTGTTGAATCAAATTGAAGACCAGAAATTGTTGAATTTGATGTTACTGAGAAAACGCTTTGCTCCTCAAAAGGTGTTACAGCAAAATTAACCACATCACTTGCTGCTGAAAACTCTGAATTACCTGACCAAGTTGCATTCAACAGGAATTCACCAGTAACAGACGGCTTCCACGCAACAGAAAACTTTCCGTTTGCATCAGTGTTCACATAAGAGAGTATGTCCCAAGAGTGCCCCCCGTTTACGCTAAGGTAAATTAAAACTCCGGAAAGAGGCAAACCCACGCCGTTACCTGTTAAGGCACCATTGATTTTGATGTTAAAATCCGAATATGTTGTAAAACTTTCACAAGACACAGATAAAACGGCTGGAGGCAACTGAACCGGTGGCGTTTCAGGAATTGGAGTAACTCCACCAAAATAGGCACCTAGCTCGCGGTTGCCAGACATGGCTACGGTAATACTAGTTTGTGTGCCCATAAAGACTCCATCTAAATACCAACCGTTAAACACGTAATCAGGATTAGTCTGTGCGGTAACCTCAATGGAGCTGCCATACTGGTAGAATAGTGTCCCGGCGGGTGGATTGGTTATTCCTCCTTGTGGAGGATTTGTGGTGATGCTAAGAGATACGGCTTCTTGGCTGAAAGCTGCCATAAGCGTGTTGTCATGAAGCATTGTAATGGTTATAGATGTTAGTTCATGTTGGTAGATTCCATTCAAGTACCAGCCTTTGAACACGTATCCAGGGTTGGGGTTTGCAGTGACCTGAATAGAAAGCCCATAATCCACGTAAGTTACACCTGGCCTAGGCGTTGTTGTGCCCGCAATCGAATTGTTAACTTGTACTGTTAGTCGGTAGGGAACAGGGTATTGTCCTTTTACTTGAATTGATGCAGGTTGCAGTAATACTCCAAACAAAAGAGATGAAACCAACACGGACATAACTAACATTTTAAACATGTTTGCTTTCATTGTCGTTCCCCCATACAGTAATCAATGTATACATTATCCATTTGAAAACTAATATAAGCATTTTCACATAGTTGACAATTGCCTCACTTTGTTATTAAATGATAGCAAAAAGTAAAATGCTGAAAAAATATCTAAATATTTTCAGATATAACTTAACATCAACTCGACTACTAAACTACAACCCAACAGAAAACAAAAACAAGGAATAATTATGTTGGTTGAAAAAACAGGCAAAAAAATCGTGGTACTACTTTTACTTGTTTTTTCGTTCACATACAGACTCTTACTAATGACATGGAACAGCTTCCCACCAGGAGCAGATATAGGTCTTCATGAAAGCGTTATTAAATCAATTACAAGCGGGCAACCAAGCCTCTTCGTAAACTATTACCACATGGGCGGCGGTATTTCAGGCACAAACCCGGGATACCACCTTTTTGTGGCACTTGCCACAACCGCAATGGGAGCACCAGATTATTTAATGCAGTCTTTTGTGGTTTCGTTTTTTTCTGCAGTTTCAGTATTGTGTATTTTTTTAATTGTTCGGCAAATATGGAGTGAATCAGGGGCGTTCATAGCTGCGTTTTTGGCAATTTTTGCCGCTGGTGACATCTCAATGCTAAATTGGAGTGGGTACCCAAACCTCATTGCTTTAGTGTTGATTTCCATCATATTTTATTTGTATTTGCAGCACGCTAGGTTTTCTCTGAAAACATATTTGGTAATAACGTCCCTGTTTGTTGGTGCTTTATTTTTAACACATATTTTTAGCTCATTTGTCTTTGGTGCAATAACAATAGTTACGTTGTTAGTCAGTGCCATTTTCAAAAAAAAGACTGGACTATCAAAGCGCCAAGTTGTTTCTTGGGTTTTGCCGATACTATTTGGGGCACTTCTGGTTTCGCCATATCTGGTTATGAGCATTCCTGTATACTTTAGTCCAGAAAGCACTATCACTGGTGCAGTATCAGAAACAAAACAGGCTCTGCTTACATCAGGATTAATTTCAATCGAGGTTGTGTTACTTAGTCTTATTCCAGTTTTCTTGTTTTTTGTGTTTTCAAAAATCTACAAACAAAGATACATAACGATGCCAACTGTTCTTTTTGCCGTGTGGATACTAGTTCCCGCAATTATGACGCAAAGTCATGTGCTGGGCGTGTATCTGGATTATGAACGTTTCCAATATTATATGTATGCTCCAGTGATTATCTGCTTAGCGTTACTCATTGAAACGGGGTCCAGAGTTCTTTCACAAAAAACAGTCCAATTATACAAGATGATTAAAGAAAGAACCTTAAAAAACAGGGGCATCACACTCAGGAATACCCCAAAAGCGGTTGTATACAACAAAGTCGTGTATTCAACATCAATTCTATGTCTGCTACTTTTTTCGATGTTTTGCACACCACTGTTAACACCGCCAAGTGAAGGCATTGTGGAAGGGTCATTTTACCAAGTGATGACGCCTTCAGGATATGCTGCAATTGAGTGGATTAAAACATCGACACCAAATAACTCGGTGTTCGTTGCAGATGGGGGATATGGGTGGTGGCTTTCAGGGTTTGCTCAAAGACCAACCTTAAGCGCAGTTAATCCACAGTGCCTGATACTTACTCACGAAATTGAACCTGCACAAATAGCAACAAACATCTTGAACTCGGATTCGTTCATTGATAACGGATTGATGCAGGTT
Organism: Bathyarchaeia archaeon; assembly: GCA_041653695.1. Lineage (GTDB taxonomy): Archaea > Thermoproteota > Bathyarchaeia > Bathyarchaeales > Bathyarchaeaceae > Bathyarchaeum. Next base: position 27,267 of record JBAZEV010000004.1, on the reverse strand, counting down.
AACTACTACAAATCACACGTAGACGGCAACAGTTTTGAGGTTTCAGCAAGGCTAAACGGGTCATCGGTTCTTTATCCCGTATTATCCATAAAGGACACACAAATCAGCATATTCTACAGAAACAACGCCACAGCACAACACATGAACGTTGCAAAATTACAGACAACAGACACACAGGTCAAAAACGGTTCAAACTGGGCATCATTTCAGATAATTATGGAAAACCAAGAACTAGTTTTCACACAATCCGTAACATTATACACCGGAGTCAAGTTTGCCAAGATTTCCATAAACGTGCAAAGCAAAGCCGCAGACCTGAACATGGATTGGCTTTATGTTCCATTCAGTAGCCGAGGCACACCAAACCAATACAGCAACAACATCGGCTTTGTTGATTCAAGCACAAACATACTTAACCAAATGATTTTCCCCAGCAACGAACTGGGCACAGCAACAGTCATGCAAGAAAACCCAGACTACTTTGAACTCGTAAAAAATCTTGAAGGAAAAACCACGGCACAAATAGAGTTTTTCACAGGCCTTTGCCCATACCAGTCACCTAAAACAGACCAAACCAGATACATACAAGAATACATGGCAAACAATGCCAGAACCTACCTTGATAAGGTCTCAAACACGCCGATAACATTCTTCGATTACCAAACAGCCATCAAAACATGGAACATCTCATACATTGCAGTAACCAACCCTGAACGGGTTCCAAGATTTTCCGCAGACGAATTCTTCAGTTGCGTATACAGGAACGATGAAATAGCAATATTCAAAGTAAACACAAACCAGAACTAGAGGCATATTTGTAGTCTAATAGAGGTACATTGTTGAAAACAGTATTTTTTCTGTTTGTTCCAGAAAAGAAAACTTGTCGCCCAACAGAAAACGGGCATGTTTGTATCATATTTGAAGACTAATATTACTTCATTGTTGAAAACTACCTTTTTCTAAAAAACAGACAAGAGCCACCCAAAAAAAGGATAGCCAAAAGAAACAGTAAGGTTACTTTTCTCGGTTAAATGACCCGGTTCCGCCACTCTTGGTTATAGAATCCACCGCAGCGGTTGTGGCTTTCTCCAAAACGCTCTCAGCAGTTTTGTAGTCCTCGGCAGAAACCACAATACGGTACTTGGGGGGCGAAACAAGATACACACTTACTTCCGCGCCCTCCGATTCCCCAACTTCTTTGGCAACATTCAAAGAGTCTTTGATAAGAAAAACACCCCGCGAATTCGGGTTTTGAAGATCCAAAATTCCCTTCACATTAACTAAGGAAATCTGGATTTTCTCTTTCGCTATCGCCTCTAAAGTAACCGCAAGCTCTTTTTCGATGCCCAAATCCAACAGAACATCTACGCCATCTTTTGCGACCTTCTCTAGACCATCATGAAGATCACCAAAAGCTTTCTCAATCAAGGAACCTGCCTTTTCGTAGGCTTCCTCAAAAGAGATGTTCAGTTTTTCTGCAGCAGTACGCAGAAGGCTCTCTGCTTTACGGTCTTTCTTCCAGAACAGAATCTTCTCTTTCTTCTCCCGTTTAGTAACCCTTCGGCGCGAAAGGTCAACTTGCCCTTTTTCTGCGTGAACACGCAAAACTTTCAGCACAAGTTTTTGTCCTTCACGAACATAGTCGCGGATGTTTCGTACCCAACGGGAAGCAACCTCAGAAACATGCAGGAGACCCTCCTTATCATATTCATCTAACCTAACGTAGGCTCCATATTCGGTTATGTTCAACACGGTAGCAATTACCAAATCGCCTACTTCAGGCCACTCAGGTCTCCTTAAACCCATTTTAGATTCTTCCTCCAAACAACCCAGTTTACTCTAGGATTGCGGTGACTTCTCCATTAACCGCTGCCCGTCCACCAGTAGGTTCTGCAAGGATTGCTCCACAAACATTACAGTTCACAGAAGTAGTAGCATGACTGAAAACGAACTGCTCGTTTCCGCAGTCAGGACACTTTATCCGCAGGAACCTGCTGTTAGGCTTTGGTATTACTTTATCCCATTCACTCAACTCTTTTTCACCCCGTTTATGCAATATTCAACTTCTTAAGACGGATACCATCTTTATGGCGCATATAACCGCAGCTCTTACATTTGAGCCGAAGCGTCTGTTTTTTAGTTACTTTGGCAAATTTTCTTTGACGGGGAAATTTTTGCCCACCGTAACCTTTCTTTTCTCGCAGCTCATGAGCTCTTTCACCTTTAGCTAAAGCTCTCCTCTTCCCCGCCTTATACAAGGAAACAGCGTGAACCTGATGAGACTGACATTTAGGACAATACGTCTTGATTTCTTTTGGTGCATTCATCGCTTTCACTGACCAGTGTAGTATAAAACAGCCTCCTTAATTACTATTTATCTGTTTCTGGCGGCAACCCGCAAAAAACCAACCGCACTACTCCAACAATACAGAACAACATGCAATAATATTGCATTTTATGCAAAAAATAGTGGACGAAAAATCTAAGCAGAAATCAAAGCTAAAACAGTCAACAGGCTTTCTGAAACATAAAATAAAAAAAAGTTGCCTTCAACCACAAAAAACAGTTGAGTAAGCCTTTTTGATTCTTTACAACCAATAGGCTCTACTACTCAAACACGTGTGGAAGGCAACAAATAGACAGTCTCGAGGGTGGGTGGTCAGATATCATCAGCCAGATATTTCAGGTCGAAATCTCTTAACTTGTAACCAGATGCTATGCTAACGAGGAATGACTCAAAGTTATCCATGTAACTTCCCCATTCCATTCCGAAAGAGCGCATGAACTCAGCATATGCGGAATAATTCTTGTGGAAAGATATCAAAACAATATCTTTTCCAAGACCTTCACCATCAGCGCCAAAGATAACGTTGGGCCGTTTTGCTATCCATTCTTTTGTCTTGGATACAATTTCAGCAGATTTGTCGTCGCCGGGGTAAGTTTTGGTTTTTGCGAATGTAATAGCCATTATCTGGTAGCCAAGTTTTTTGAAGTCGGGGATGATTGTATATGTTTTTATGTATTCTTTTTCGATTCTTGCACGGGTTCGGGAGACAGTTGGTTGCGAGACACCTAATATTCCAGCTAATTCTCTATCGCTTTTCTTAGAATTTTTCAGCATCTCACTTACTAGTCTAAGGAGTTTTTGCTGTTTCATAAATTAATATCTATTGATAAGTCCTTTAAAAGTTTGATGCATACAAAGGGCTTTCCTTTAAAAGCAAGGCAGTAGTTTATGGCTACTTTGATACATTTAGCGACGGATTCCCCACCAACCTGAAGGACCCAAACGAAAGTTTGGGATAGAAAAAAGCAGCAAATGAATGAAAAATACCAAAAACACTTTTTTAAATTGTTATCAAGCTAATAAACAATAAAAGTTACACCCAAACAAAAAAAACATCCAAGTTAATGGGCACTATTTCGCGTCCACTTCCACAGCGACCCCCTGTTTAACGAGAAGACGCGCATTCTCAGGAGGCAAAGTAGCAATATCCTCAGGACCAAACGGGCCATAAGTCTTCATGTCCGCCCCAACCAACGCCGGAATTTCCTGAACAAAACGCAAAACAGTCATCATCCGCTTCACATCCTTCTTAACAGCCGACAAATGCCCACGCAGGATATCTTTACAAAAGGCTTGATAGTTCTCTGTCAAAGGCAAAACAGAATCGAACATTTTGGCTTCTTCCTCAGTTAAAACATCGCGGGCAACATTTTCACGGCTCAAAGCCTTTTCTCTAAGTTTTTTGAACCGAATCTCCAAAATTTCACAAACCATGAGCTTGACGTACCTGAACTCGGTATCCATCAATTTGGATTTTGTTGTTTTTTTGTCCAGCATACGGTTTTCTTCTTTGAGTTTTTGGACATAATCAGCAATTTTGGAGTAAAAACTATTTGGCAACCGCTGAATACCAGTTATTTCTTTTTCTGTTTTCCATAGTTCATACAGTTCATTATACAACTTACTGCACCACCTGCGCTACACCCTTACACAGCAACATCAACGCCGCTGTTGTGGGAAGCTCTACGGTTTGACGTTTAAACGGACCGTGAATCTCGTCCTCGACCCGGAACTGGGGAGCATCTGAAACATCAACAGTAACAGTCCCATCCTTAAATGCTACTGCCTTTTTAAGAGGGTCAAAAGCTTCAAGTTCTGAAATAGCAAGCTCAACTTTTTTTAGTCCAGTCTTACCGTGCAACGAACCCGTGAGCCGTATCAAACGGTTAACGTCTGGAGTAACCACAGTGTCAATTTTTGCGGACTGCGTCTCTACGCCATGTTCTGCAATCTTTTTCCAGGCATCTTGACTTATACCTTTAATTGCGCCCCAAGGACCATTTTTGTCCCAACTACCTAAAAGTGTCTCCCTATGGCTGAGCACCGTCTTTATTTGCGAAGCCTTCAAACCAACCTGCATTAACTCTTCTTTCGAAGCATCCAAAAGAAAGTCGTATGTTCCCTTAGCAACTCGTCCACGCCATCCTCGGTCGTTTAGTTCGGGTCCAGAAACCTTTTTGTCTGGTGTGGAACTTTTTCCTAAACCATGAAGACCAGCCTCTAGACCTATGCCTGTTACGTAATCAACTATTTCTTTGCGGGCCAACGAATCCAATTCACGAACCGATTTACTTTCTACATGAATATGGTAACCCCTGTTTCCAGAAAACGCCACAGTTAGCACATCTGAAGAAAAACCAAAATCTGCAGTTAACATATCAAGCAGTTTGATTGCCTCAGCTTTAGAAGCTTCCAAACAGATTTCGCATGGCCAGTTTTTTTCTTTGAATTTTGTTCCACCACAACTACATTTCAGTGGATGCACGCCCCGACCAGAAGCGCCGCAACTGTTACAGACCCAGATGTCATGAACTGTTGTACACGGTGTGGATATGTGGTCTGCGTCTATGTCAAAAACCAGGTCGGCACCTAACCAACCTTTTGCTCTCATTTCTTCGTCAGGACGCTCATAATAAGCGCTTGAATAGTAAACATCAGAAGGCACAACATCAATCAATGCCGCGCGAAGGGCATCCACGTTTCGGAAGCTTTTGTGTCGCATCATTACCTTTTTTTCAAGAAGTAAAAAACCAAACTCCCGCCGCTCAAACGACGACGGACCCTTGACAGAAGCGGAGTGTTGCTTGTAGTATTCAGCAAATTTGTCTCGGATAAAATTCTGTGACAAAGACGACATCTTTTCCGCCAACATAGTATACACCGAATAGAATATTTAAACAAAATTTACACCAGTTTTCACCACATTAACAGGTTTCCAGTAAACAAAATCTGCACTTTTATGGTCTTATTAGGAAAAATAACCGCATCGAATGTGTTTATATGAAACATGAAGGTAAGTATTCTTTGACGAGCCATGAAAAAAGAAAAACAGTTTGTTCGTAAAGAAAAGAGTGAAGAAGAAACTGAAACAATGGACGTTTACAACGAAAAACAGCTAGAAGAAATGCTGGAAAACGACGAAATAACAGAAGCCGAATACAGTTTCATGCAGGGCAGAGACAATAAAAAGAAAAATTTAGGCCTAGAAAGAAGCGAACATGAAGACACGCTTGCAGATGAACTTGCAAAAGATGAATATCAAGACGATTAACGCAGAGCAGACCATTTAGTTAGCTGGTTTTCTGTGAAACAGCAAAGGCAAACCTGCAAGCGGCAATGATAGCACCCACAGGTTCATGTTATGCCCCAGAATCCACGCATACCAAGTGCCCCACCCGCCAACACTTCCAAACAGAAGCCACATTATGTAGATTACGTCAAAATACAATCCTAAACAGACGACGATTATGCCAACTTTTCGTAGGTCAAGTTCACGTAGGTTTTCAGTTCCAATCGATTTTAGTGCAAAACTCACGGTGTACAAGGTAAGCAAAAGCAAACCGACACATGTCAGAATAAAACTAAAACTGTTAACTGGATACGCGGTCACATATTCTGTGCCTTTTTCAATTATTGCGGCTATCCAGTTTGCGGTGTTGTCAAGCCAAAAAACGAAAACAAAGGCAGACCCAGAGATTAAACCCCACTTTATTGCATCTTTTGCTGGTTTGTTGGGGTTTAAAGCGAAAAACAGTTTAACTAAAACAGCGGGGATAACCACTGATTCAAGCAGGCAGGGTATACCTGTTTCTATGACGAAGAGCCACCCAAGAATGTCTGAAACAAAATCGTTTGATGTTGGAAAGATGCCCCAAACTCCGGAAAGAAAAAGGCCTAACCAGTAAATAGTTTCGGCAACTAGAATCCACCTTATTGTCATGTAAGCTTCTGGTTTTGACAGGTCACGGTTGAAGACGTAAAAGAGCACAGCGATTACAGCCATTAAACTGCCTAGTGTCCTGAACCCAAGTCCCACAACTGAAGCGTTATCGGTTAATAGCATCCAAAAGGGCCAGTCAACTGTTGCGCCGTAAAGTGCAGATTTGACAAACTGGTAAAAAGTAAACAAAAACCACGTTGATGTTACGAGTAGTAACCCAAGTTTGAGTGGATAATCTGCCTTCAGTTGAGCCATACAGAGTACTCCCAGAAATATACTAACAATTAGATGCGTTACAACATATTATTCTTGTGTTACGGCAGTGTTCAACGCTCTGAATACCAGAAAAACAAAGCTGTGATATTCTTATATGCAAACTTTGGGTAATATACAAATGATAACCATGAATAAACGTCAAACAAACATGTTCCTGTACCTGTTCGAGGGAATGGGCGCAGCCTTTGTTGCTGTGTTCTGCGCTGCTTACCTGTTTGCGTTACCGACAATGAACGTTCTTCATAGCGAACCAACATTCAAGTTACTGCTCTCTGTATTCGGAGTAATATTTCTGGCATTAATCGGCATAGCCGTCGTACTTGCAGTAGCAACAAAACAAGAATAACATGTTACTTGGTTTCAGTTTGAGGCTCAGGCTGCTTTTCTTCTTTAGGCACATTGCGTAATTTTCGTTTATAGCAAACTAACGGGTTCACCGCTCTAAAGCACTCATCATCCTGAGAAACGCAGATGCCATGAGTACGCAAAGTGGCACAGTTTGGAGGCGTATACTTTGTACCTGAACCCTTGCCTCCAGCAATGTGCTCAACTTGGTAGCGGGTCATCCGTTCGTTAAAGTCAGAAACGGAACGGAAAAACTTGAAAACATCCTCCGAGGTCATACCCACACTTAACATAAAAGATGTTAACGCAAACCGTCCCATATGAGAGGCAGGACGCCCCGCTGAAACGCTGTCATACACACCCTTGATACAAGAGGGAAAAGCCTCTAAGACAACACGGTCGGGCATCTCCTCGAGACGTATCTGCTCTTGTTTCGTTTCAGCAATCTGCCTTAAACGGGTAACACGCGCCATAAGACCCACAGGAAGAGACCTCACCTTAGTAGCAAGCCTGCCTTCAACATACTTACGCACTTCTTCTTCAAGCAAACGGCTAACTTCCCTTGCGGTAAGGTAAACTTCGCCGTCAATCAAAAGGTGGTTAACAAGTTTCCAGTTGGTGTCTTGAAAACCAGTCGCATTCTTCAAATAAACAGGAAAATTAACCGCAAAAACGTAAGGACTCAAACTGGAATTGGCAACTAAACGTATGTTCCAACCAAAATTATCTGAAACAAACAATAATTTCTCGTTTTCCTCAGACCGCAGCAACCCAGAAGCCCGTTTTGCTTCAGCCAACGCGTATCGACTTTTGATAAAAGAGTTATCGGCAGCGGCAACCAACAAAACAGCTATCGGGAAAGAAAACAGTTCAATCTCGTTCTCCCGCGGAGTGTCAACTGGGATATTGTCTGCGTAAATGGATATATCGTTTAATGCAGTTTCAACACGTTTCTCTGCGCGGTCCAAAAATGGAACAAAAAAATCGCTTTCCAAATCGTTGATATCCAGACCTAATTCGCTTACCTTCTCAGCAGCCTCTTTCAAGAAGGGATATTTGGCACGGTCATAAGCAGTAAGAACCTGCTTAACCTCCCAAGTTTTTGATTAATCCACTTCTATTCTTGGAGCCAAATAAAACTTTAATTTTCCCTCTTTTTCCTGCTGGAAATCAAGTTTAATGGGCATATCGGTTGAAAACTCGATGAGCACAATCTCTGATGTCGGCGCAGAAGCTTTCACTATCTCAGAAAGGTAACTTAAACTAAAAGTTGCCTTAGCATCCTCAGTTGCCGCAATCTCCAACAACACATCGTCTCCAGCTTTGAACTCGATGTTTGCGCCCATGATGTCGCCTGAGGCATTCATCACAAGTTTTTCATTGTTTGCTTCAATTCTAACGTGGTCGCTTACCAAAGAGGCATCCTCAATAGCTTCACGCAGTCCTTCGGTTGTAGTTTTTGCTTTAACGTTGAAGTTAACTTTAGGCGTGGGAACCTCTTCATCCATTGCCTCCAAAGTGGGCATGTTAAATGTGCGTGCGTATTTTCCCCTGATTGCAATTTTCAGTTTTCCAGTTTTTTCATCTAAAGAAAGCTCAACAGATTCGTCTTTTCCAGTGCGCCTAAGCAATTTTAGCAGTTCACTTATGTTGATGCACATTTTCGCAGTTTCACTGCATGTGTACTCGTCAAAAACTGTTTTAGGCCACTCAAAATCGACCATGGCTACTCGTGAGGGATCCATGGCACGAAGCTTTATTCCTTCGGGGGTGAGGTCAAAGGTTGCTTCATCAACAAGTATCGAAATAGCACCCATCATATCTTTCAAAAATTTGGCATCAGCCATTTTAGCCTTGAACATCAACAAACCTCTGTTAGCATTTATGTTTGATAAACTTTCATTTAAGCTGTTTGATTCCTTATGATACTACAGGGATATGTCATTTTTGACAGTTATGTGAAAGAAAGGACAGCTTTTTAGCTGTATTCACGGAAAGTGTAGTTACATTTTGTGCATCTGAAAAACTGTGTCGACGACTCGTCCGTCCCCCGGGTTTGTACCTGCCAGGCGTACGCAGTATTGTTGCCACATTTCGGGCATTCTATCCTTACGGTTGGTAAAGTGCGAAGTTTTTGCTCCTCTTTTCCAATGATAGCAATTGATTCTTGAGGAGATCGTTCTATGGTTTTTAGGACAACAGGCGATTTATCTCCTGTAACTCTTTTGTAACCACATTTTGGGCACACAAGATTAAAAACAGGTTTCTTTGCCTTTTTGTCGCGACTTGAAACCAGTCGCATTCCACAGTTGGGACAAAATTCCATATCGCTTACCTCAGTTTCTGCGCAATCTCCGTTGCAATTTACTCTTTTAAATCTTTTCTATCAAACTCGTTAATCCAGAGGCTATCAGGTGCGCTACACGTAACGCCTCTGGAATATTACTATGCGGCGAAGCTGTTTTTAAAACATTTTCAGCATCATCAGGCAAAATTCCTGCCACGTGCACATAAACAGGGTTCTCACCAACCCGAGTTTGAACCGCAAACATGGTTCCAGCATTTTCTATAGCTTGCCATCGTGTATCAGAATCGGGAAGGTGCTTAAGAGCACTTTTGATGCTGTCCAAATCAGGTTTTTCTCGAGTTACCGAAATTACAGGCAATTCCACAGTCTGAGATAGCAGACTAATGTCCACAACATTAAAGCCGCCAAAGGTAACACCATCCAAGAGTATAACCCGCAGTTCAGGATAGTAAGGAGAATTTTTAATCATCTCAGCAATGTTTGTTGTGGCATCCAAACCATCAACAGTTATCGCTGTGTGCATGACACCTTCAAACCAGTAACCACCACGATAAACAACGCCAACAACATCCGCAACCCCCGCGGTGTGGGGAACAAACTTGCCATCGTCAATACCCAATACGCGAATCTCAGCTTTTATGGAACGAAAACGTTTAGGAACCAAAGCAATCAATTTCTCAATTCAGTGTGCTCAGCCTTTAAATTTTATTCAACAATACTATAACAGCAAACAATACGGAAGGACAGCAGATGTACACGTTTACACCTAAACATGAAAAACTCACAGAAGTTTTATTGGACCAAAAACTTGCCAAACTTGGAGATGCCTACGTAAATTTTCTGTATTCATTGGCGTTGTCTAAAAAGATGAACGAAGCCACGGGAACAAAAGTGGAGGGGCGTTTGCTTGCGGATGCTTTCAAAAAAGCAGGACTAAGAGAGTACTTACCTTCAAGAATAGACCGCCATAAACAGGCTGATGCATCTGAAGCATTGATTGTGTATGTTTGGTTGCATGGTTTAATGACTATACAAGAAGGACTTGAAATACTCGAGTCAACTGAAGACAAAATTGAGGCGTTTACGTTGCTTCTGCTAAGTGCACAAAAGAAAAGTAACATATAAAAAAGAAAATGAAATGGACAGCGTTACTTCTGTTTCCATTCTTTATTTGCTTTCTTGAAAGAGTTCTGAAAATCTTTGCTTAGGTCAAGTATCTTTTTTGTTGCCTCGGAGACTACGGCGTCTGGAGTTTGGTTAACTATAGTGTGAATATACAACACACCCTTGTCAACAAGCGGGTGGGGCACATGGTACCCAGCCATTTCGATGGTTTCATCCTCTAAAAGCGTTTTTTGCATCAAATTTAGCAGTGAATGCCCTGCGCCTTCTACTTCAATTTTCAGTTCGTTATCAGTTTTTTTCTGAACATTAACTTTCATTTTGCTCAACCTCATGGATTATATCTTTTCCGTAATCAGGAGAAATTTTGCGCATTTCAGAGTGTCCACAACTTGAACAAGTCAAACCGCGGTTAGATGGATTTAACATACTCCCACACATTGAACAAAGCTCGTAAACTACACCCAAGTCTTTCTCGGTTGTTGACAAAAAGAAAGACCTGTTTTTGGTGCTAATCACCTTGGCAGTCATGATGTCGCCGACTTTGCAGACATTGAACATGCTGTCGACATAACTGTGGCTTACACCAGAAATGTGTAACATACCTGTGAAAAAGCCAGAAAGTTTTTTGTCGCCTACCTTAAAAATGTGTAAAACGGCATTTTTTGTTTTTACATCCAAAACTAACGCAGTTACCATGTCCCCAACCTGTGGAACAGTTGCGGCTGGAACAACAGGATACACTGAAACTTGCTTGTTTAGCATATCCAGCAGAGTGCATCCAGTTACCTGTGAGTGGATAGTTCCGTCTTCAATGTAGGTTCCGGACCCAGACGTAAACTCTTCTATGACACCTAAATGGTCTCCGGGAACAACGAAGAGCCCACTCTTTCTTTCATTTTCTTTCATGAATGTTTCCTTCTATTTGGTACAAATCGACTTGTATACTTAGTTTTTTCTTAGTATGAAAGTCAAACATCTTTGGAATTTCCATGTTGAGTGGAAATATGGTAGTTACTTTTCCGCCGTGCTCCTCAATAAACCTTTTGATAAAAACGCGGTTGCTTTCTCCGCCCTTGTGAAAAGAGTAAACCCTGTTACTTACAGCTAAAGATTTTGTGATGAACCGTCTATCGGCTCGTTTTCGTTGAACCCCAAATGGGGGATTTTGAAGGGTTGTATCAAAAACGCCGTTAACAACATCGATGTCGCCGATGATCCAATGGGTTTTCTCTTTTACACCTAAAACGTCTGCATTTTTTTGTGCCACCCGCACAGAAGCTCGGTCTAGGTCAACGCCCACAACTTCTTTTGCGCCTAACAAAGCCGCACCAATAGACAGCCTTCCCGTGCCACAACCTAGGTCCACCACGGTTTTGTCGATTATATCGTCGTTAACGTATGCCGACAGGTAGAGTAGTTCCGCTGCAACATTCGAGGGAGTAACATACTGTTCAAGGTACGCGTTCGGTACCGGATGACCTTCAATCTCCGAGAGTAAACGTTCTAGGTCGCGTTTGCGAACCAACCGTTTTGGAGCAGTTCTTCCCATTTCATTTCTCCCAACGCAACAAGTGTTTCATTAATGGACAAAATAGGTTTATCATAATTTGGTGCATCATCCAAAGAAAGTCTAGGACATGCAGTGTTAACAAACGCATCTATACTTGGAAACTGAATAAGGGCAGTAGGTGAAACCTCTTTGAGAGCAAGCAATGTAGCAGTAAACCCATGTGCTACAAGTTTTTGTTTAATACCAATTGCTTCATTAAGTTTCATCTGACCGCTTTTCAGGCTGACCAAAACCCCAAAACTCTTAGCCTTTTTTGCTTCAGAAATATTAGCCCAACGCTGCATCGTGACCCGTCTAACTTGTTCATGAACAGGATACGCCAACTGCTCGTACGGGTCAGCAATTATTGTGGGTTTTCCTGTAGCTAAAGCTAAGCCAATTGCATGAAATCTGCCGCCGCCAACAAAAATGAAGGCGTCAACATCGTCTGAAACAGAAGTAGCGTTACTGAAGTCACATCCAAGCAATTGCCCAGCATATTTAACGTGCCCAGCATCACCAACAAAAACAGTTTTTCCAGCAGATTCCAACAACGTTTTTGCTTCATCTAATTGGTGAACATGTTGAATGGTTGTTACTAAACCAATTTTGTTCAAGGATTCAAGAAACTCCAAGGCGTTCATTACAGCTTCTTTGATGCTGATTTCAGCTTTTACCTCAATATAGATAGTGGGCACATCAACATTCGAAATCATGGCACTGTGCCCATAATGAACAATCAAATCTGCGCCCAAAAGTTTTGCCTCAGAAACAGCTAGGTCACATGCGCCATAGCATGGATCAGATGACACAATTGATAATGCTCCAGCTTCCTCAACAACTGCTGCTAAACGGGGTGCTTCAGGTTTTAGTCCTTCTGGAAGCTGTAACAAAACGCGTTTAGATTTTCGTTTTGTTATTTCTTGTTTTAGCCTTTTTTCTTCAAAATCGAAGGACATAGTTTTCATCTACAGTTAAACGTGGAAATGGTTGTTGCCCCAATAAACTGGAGCAAGTCACATTTTTAATTAGGGGAAAAAGGGTTAATCAGGTTTGTTCAAAGTTTAGAGTGCGGATGCAAACTTTTTGACCAAATATTTTGCGTTGCTTTCGGTGATTCCTAATTCTTTGGCTATTTTGGTTGCGTCTTTTTTGTTTTTGGTGATTGCGTCAATTAGTTCGGTTTCGATCTTTTTGACAGATAAAAGAGTTTCAACAACTTTGTCTGGGTTTACACCTATTGAATCCAAGTGCATAGTCAAGAATTTCAGGAAACTTTTTCCCAAATCACTTGGTGCTTGACCACAGATACCCACAGTTCTTTCGGGAGTCATTGAATGCGCGCCTTCGCACAACATTTCGATTGCTTTTTTCACTGCAGGGTTGGATTCATCGAATTCCCAAGCAATTTTTTCGCTGTCGCGGTCTATTCCAAGAGTTAACTGAGTAAGGTCGTTGCTTCCTATGCTAAAACCGTCACAGTATTCAGAGAACACTTTTGGAATAAAGCAAATACTTGGAACTTCAGCCATGAAAATGATGTCAGGCAACGTAATGCCTTTTTTCTTGAAAGCCTTTTTGATTAGTTTGGTTACTTTTTCTGCCTCAAGAGTAGTTCTTACGAATGGAACCATCGGAACAGCGTTTGTTAATCCTAGTTTGTGTACTTCCGTAAAAGCTTCAAGTTCTAGTGCATATGCGTCACAGAAATATTCGTCAATGTATCGTGAGGCGCCCCTGAATCCAATCATTGGGTTGCTTTCTTGGAATTCAAGTTCAACTTTGTTGACGTCTATCTCGGTTGATTTACAGATAGGACACTTCTTTTGTGGTTTAAAAGACATGCTTTTTCCACATTTGCAGGTTATCTCATAATATACTGCACCTGGAAGGGAAGCATACTCATTTGTTTTGAAGTCAGAGAAACGGGTAATGACTTTACGAGGCTTGAACGCCCCAGCGATTATTGCAACACCAGTCTTTAACCGTTTAACATATTCATCAGTCAAAGACGTAATCAGTGGATACTTCTGTTTAACGTCATCAGCCCAACGGTCAGAACCAATTTTGTCAGCTCTTATAGCAAACACGGGGTGGAGTTCTGCACTTGAAACAACGAATTCAAGTCGGACAAGAGAACTGCCCTGAGAAGGTAGTTGACTCACATTCAAAGCTTCATCGGGACTGCCAATGTTAACCATTACTTTTGTGATGGTTTCAGGAATTTCTTTCAGTTCAACTTCCTGAACCTCAAAAGGTAGTTCACCACGGAATATCCGCGCTTCACCACCGGAACAGTCAAGAGTAATTTTGTCGCCATCATTTAGACTAAGGGCACCAACAACACCAACAGCGCATGGAATTCCTCGTTCTCGAGAAACAATAGCAGCATGAGATGTCCGGTTACCCCGTTCACAAATTAGCGCAGAAACCCGTTCAAAACTCATAACAACCTCCCAGTCAGGAGTTGTCAAGGGAGTGACAAGCATAGGCTTTATGCCTTTCTTATTTAATTCCATAATTTCTTTCACTGCTTCCTCAGGAGACTCTGCCTTAGCAACAATACCAGAAGCAATCTTGGTCCCAACAGGAATACCAACAAACAGTGGCGTCGTTTTTGGTGTCTCTTTAAGTTTGAACAAAGTCAACACAGTTCGAGTTGCGTGAACGGTTTCAGGCCGCGCTTGTGTAATGAAGACTTTGCCATTTTCAACAGCATATTCTATATCCATTGGTTTGTTGTAACTTTTCTCGATGGTTGTAACCTTGGTTGCGACCTGCATTGCCTCATCATATGTTAGAACACAGGGGTCACGTAAACCAACAGGAACTTCTATATTTGATTTAGTTTTCTCATCATAAATCATCATTTCTTTTTGATGATCTTTAGGCGGGTTAGTTCCAAGAAGTTTTACGGTGGGTTCTTTAACAAAACCAGTCCATGAAGCGCTTTCTTTTCCTTGGACGATCATTTCACCTAGGCCATAAACGGCTTGAATGACTCCAACATTACGGTTTCCGGTATTAGGGTCAATAGAGAAAGCAACTCCAGACTTTTCTGAATCAACCATAGTCTGAATTACTATAGAGATTAATCCTTGATTAAGCAGGTCTGCCTCTGAAAGGTCAAGAACTTTTTTCTTACGCAAATCTTGTCGGTAATCTATAACGCGCCAACCAAACGCAGATGCAATACACTTCAGAACGTTCTTAATAACGGCAGAAGATTCAAGCGCAACATTGAGATAGGTCTCAAACTGTCCAGCAAAAGCTGCAGTAGCCATGTCCTCAGTAATACCTGAGCTTCTGACCGCAACACGGGAGCGTCCAACCCGTTTTTTCAGCATTTCAATTTTTTGTTCTAACAATGCAAGAAGTTCAGGTTGTGTCTTTAAGTTTTCAATAACGTTTACTATTTTCTTGGCAATTTTTTTGGATTCTGCCTCATCATCTTTGGATAACGCAACATCCAATTCATTCACTAAGTTAACAATCACAGGGTCGTGAAGTAGCCTCTTGGCAAATTCAGTGGTAACCATTACCGCGTACGGAACATTGTCCTTTCCCAAGATATGAAACAGTCGAGCTAAATTAGCACCTTTTCCGCCAGTAAACTGGCCATCAGTGGCGATTTCTTCTTCGATATTAACAATCAGATTTTCAGAAACCAACTTCATACCCCATAATATCCATTGATTGATTTATAATTGTCAAATAAAGTAAGGAGCATTTTGTAATTGCAAGTCCCGCCCCCTTGGGTAGACCCCTGCAAATCTACTCCCTCGATTAGGCTCCAAGTTTCTCTATTACTACACGACAGGGTGTGGGTAATTTGGCGCCTCCTCGTTTGAGCGCCGTAGTTACAATTTCAAGTCCATCATCGTTTATGTTAGCCATTATAAGTGCTTGACCAGGTTTAACACGGGCTGCGAGACCTATGGCTTTTCCAAAGGCGTTTCTCATTCCATCTTGAAGTCGGTCAGCATGTGCACCAAAGATCATTTTGTTTTCGCGGAGCACCATATGAGGATATGGTAAAACGTTCAAAAGGTAATTGTTTCCCAGTTTTTCTGAGAGAACCCTGTTGGAGGCTATACGTGCAGCTTCCAATGCGTTGTGTCGAATTTGAACTGCTTTTTCAGCAACTAAGCGGGCTTGATACTTGTAAGTACCTGCTGCATTGCCCATAGTGAATTTTACAATTTTTGATGCCGGAGATCCACGGATATACTTTTTCCGGGTATAGGCTTGGCCTTTTACCGCCCGATAATTATGAGCCTTCATCGTCTATTCCTCGTCTATTCTGTCCTTCATAGTTAAACAGATATTATAAAAACTATTCTGTATTGGAATTAGTGAACCCCAAAAAAACGGCGAGTTCTACGGGTTTTTCTAAACAACAGTGTTCACCACGAAGAGGCTACCTATAGACGCTTAATAAGCTCATTTGCCAACACTCCAAAATCTTCTGGCGACAGTTCTCGTACTCTCTTTGTGCTGTAAACTATAGAATCAGCAAAGTTCAAAGCTTCTTTTCGGTCCATTTCACGTTTACGCAAGAAAGGAACCAATGCATTTCTTACTTTTTTATTACGTTGAGTAAAGAGGGTTTGAACAACTTCAAAAAAGACAGCCTCATCATCAACGTGAAAAGGAGGAGCCCGCGGTTTCAGACGTACAATCATCGAGTCCACATCAGGAGGAGGGTAAAACATTGTTCTGGGCACAGTATCCAAAAGCTCCACATCTGCACGGTAATAGAGGTTAACGGTTAACCGACTATAATCTTTGGTACCCACCAAAGCGGCCATACGCGCTGCAAATTCTTTTTGTAAAACCAATACAGCAAAATCAAAATTTTTTTCTAGAAGACGAAAAATAAGCGGAGACGAAATAGAATAGGGCGGGGCAGAGACAACCTTGTCAAAAGGTGGTAAATCAACTTTGAGTATGTCGCCCTCTATCAAATCCACGTTCTGCATGTGTGGTAGCTGGGTTCTTAAAAAACTTACAATGACGGGGTCAACCTCTACTGCGACAATTTTTTTGCAGTTGCTGGACAAAAGTTGTGTTAGAAAACCAAATCCAGGTCCAACCTCTAAAACGGTGTCATCTTTGGTTAAGGAACCATATGACACTAAGAGTTGAAGTATCTCATTGTTAACTGAAAAGTTTTGACCTAACCGTTTTTTTGGCAAAAAGCTGTAGAGACGAAGCAGATGCTTCGCCTTTTGAAGAAGATTATTTCTTTCCACTATGGCGCTCTCGTAAACAGTCTATACTTGCTTTCGCCTGTCAGTTCCTCTAAGATTCTTCTTGTAACAAGTTTTGAGGGGTTAGGCATGCTGGCGCGGGTCTGTAAATCTTCAAGGCTCTGGAACGGCTTTCGGTCGCGTTCATCAATGATTTGCCACATGTATTTTTTGCCAATACCCGGAATCAACTCTAGAGCATGCATTCGGGGCGTTATGGCTTGGGCAGTGTTAAAAAAGTTAACAAACCACTTTTCGCGGTTTACCACTATTTTTTCTATCGTTCCTTCAAGCTCCATTTTGGCGTTGGATGTTAGGTCCTCGTAGTTTATGCGTCCAATGATGTACGTGATTTTTCTTCGGGAATCTTTTCCAACGTAGACTCTGTCAGCGGTGTTTAATACAGTGTCTTCTCTGGCGATTGCTTCTAGGAATGTGAAATATTCTTCACCCACTACCTGAACCAGTGCACCCGCTCTGTATCCTGGTCGAGTTCCTGGACGTCCATGAGGAAGAAAGTCCAAAACATAACCGTATTCCTCGTATCTCTTCTCGCTCCTTTCCACTCTTTACCCGCCCCCGAAATGGTTACAATTAGTTAGATATTATATTAAATAAAAAAAGTCCTTTATTCGTTTTTTCTATAGGTGTTCAAAAAAACCAGTATTTTTTCTAATTTGGATGTCTCAATTATCTTTCGTCCACCAGCTAAAAACACTCTGATTTCTGGAATACTTTCAGGCATAGCATTTACTATTTGCACTGCTTCTTCTTCGTCCACCTCAAAGTCTTCGATAAGTGTTTTTAACACAGTGTCAACTACTACAGCGTCAACTTTGGCAAATTTTGTGGCATAGTCAAGAGACCGCCGCTGGAACTGGTCTAGTCGTTCCTCGCCTATAGAATCTAAGGCTTCTTTTACTTGTGGAACGGTGATTGTACGTTCCTGCAAAGCCTTTCGTCCCACGTTTAAGCCTCCTTGTGGGGGGTTATGTGTTCTGGTCGGACTATTATCTCCTTAATTGCGTTTCCTTGTGAGACGTTAACGACGTAACTTTTTCCTCGTTTATCTACAATAACACCGATATGTCCATGAAATCTTCTATGAGGCATACCCTTGTGAACACTGGGGTCTAGTTTAATTACAACTTTTTCAGCAGGCTCATATTCGCGTAATAACTTGCTTAATCCGGTCTTTCCCCGTTCGCGTGGTCTCCTTTTTAGAAGGTAACGGGTCTTCCTACGGTAACCTTTCGCTTTTCTTCCCAATTATAATTCCTCCATGATAACCTTCAAAACGTCCAAATCTGCAGGCTTTGCTTCAGCGTTGATAATAGAGGCTACACTAGGAACGGTTCGTCCTTCATCTCCGCTTACCAACTCTTTAATATAAAGCCCTCCTTGGCAACGTATTTTCATCTCTGCGCGGTTAGGCGTCAACCTCTTTATATGCGCCTCATATATGTACTTTTCTCGAACTAGGTCTGCTCTTCGATGCAAAACACGTAGTGGTGTTTGCTGACGAATGCTAGCCTTAGTTAGTGTTTTGGTTATGGTCTCTAATTCTTCGTCAGATACATCTCTGTCAAAGTTAACAAAAACCTTGTAAACTTTGGTTGTTGACTCAGCCTTCTTTAACCGTTTAACATCATCTTTTGTTGCAAAACTAAGAATGGAAATCTCAATTTTACCCTTAGCCTGCTCATTAACCTGCGCAGTAACACTTTGAAGGTCTATGAAACGTTTTTTAGGTTTTTTAACTTCCATAACAAACGGTCTTCCAGTTCCTAACATCCGCGCATCCACATCTTCTCGCCCAGATGCATGAAACGCCACATCAGCTCCACCAGTTTTCTCCAAAAGTGGTCCAGCAATTATCTCTTCAACTGAGTCAGAGTACATCTTTCCAGTTCCGCCACATTTAGGGCATCCTTCACCACGGCAACTGCGACATGACCATTTTGATTGAGGAATACCGCGAACAAGCTTTTTGTAAAGACCACGAACATAAAACGGGTTAGGTTGAACAATTACTTCTCCAGTAAAAGGTTTGATTAATGCCACAACATCAGGTTTTTTGAATTCAGCAACCTTGTTTGTTTTTTCAGCAATATTTTTTCCAATTTCACGGCTGAACTCGTTGCGCATGCTCTCGCCATAGCCAACTTCAAATCGTGCCTTAAACTCGTCTTCACGTTCCTCAACTACGGTGGGTAACTCTACACCTACAAGAAAAGTAGTATACTCAAAGGATTCAAGCGCATCAACAGCGTTTTCCACTAGGGAATCCACATTTTTGAAAAGCCCTTGGCACAGGTAGCATTCCTTCGGTTTTCGGGATTTTTTTCTCATATTTTTAAGTATTGTAGCGGCCATCTCAAAAGACCCGTTAGAAGCCAAAATTCTAAGGTTTGAGAATCCTTCGTCTTTGCCGCAAAGCGCGCTCTGATGGTTTTCCATTGTTAAAAGAAGTTTGAGGGTTTCTCCCCGTTTTTTGTCACTTAATCCATAACCCATTAGTGCAAATTGTCGACCTAAACAGTTGTCACAAAGAGGGTGGGCGTCAAGCATTTCTTGAGCTTTTTTAAGTAGAGTCATTAAATGTTCCTCGTTTTTTACAATAAACAATTTAGATTTCAGGTATTGTCCCTACTGTTGAGTGGGAAGTCCTTTTCCGAAAAAGGGCATTTTCTTTCGCCTAAAGGTTTTCATCATTTTTCGCATTTGATTATATTGAGTCAACAGTTGTTTTACTTCTTTTTCTGAGGTACCTGAACCGCGGGCAACTCGGTGTATTCTTGACGATGAAAGAGTTTTTGGTTTTTCCCGTTCCTTAGGTGTCATAGATTGGATAATTACACGCCATTTCTTAAGGGCATCTTCAGCCATGTTCATCTGGTCATCTGGAATATTGTAGCTCATTCCAGGAATCATCTTTAACAGGTGACGCAGTGGACCAACCTTTTTCATGGACTCAAACTGGTCATACATGTCGGTTAACGTGAATTTTCCGCTCATAAATGCGCGAACTTTTTTCTCGGGAACCTTAACTTCGGCGTCGCGGACTTTCTCAACAAGGCTTTGAAGGTCACCCATACCCAATAATCGTCCTACGAACCGTGAGGGAACAAAAGGTTCAAGGTCGTCAAGCTTCTCACCTGTGCTGATGAATTTTATTGGTGCACCAATTGCGGCAACTGCAGATAGTGCACCTCCACCTCTTGCTGAGCCGTCAAGTTTTGAGACCAGAATAGAACCAATTGGTGTTGCTTCATGTAGTGCTTTAGCTTGCAAAGATGCTTGCTGACCGATGGTGCCGTCGATTACCAAAATTGCTTCGTCGGGTTTTATTGCTTTCTCGAGTTCCTTCATTTCTTTAATTAAACCCGCTTCTTCTTTGTGGCGACCAGCGGTGTCGATGATTACAAGTTCATAGTCTTTGAACTGTTTTAGTCCCCTCAAAGCAATTTTTACAGAGTTCTTTTCTTTTGGCTCACCATAAACGGAAATATTAATTCGGGCAGCCAACTGGCTTAACTGGTCATATGCTCCAGGCCTGTAAGTGTCCGTGCAGACAAGAGCAGTTTTTAGACCTCGTTTTTGGAAATATTTTGCAAGTTTTCCAGTAGCGGTGGTCTTTCCTGAACCTTGAATTCCCACCATCATCAATACTTTCTGTTTTCCGGGTTCTATTTTCAGTGTAGCAGGTTTTTCACCCAGAAAACGTGTTATCTCCTCGTAGACCACTTTTACTACATGTTCTCGTCTTGAAACTCCGGGCGGAACCTTTTCTTTGAGTGCCCGTTCCTCGATTTGTTTTGATACCTCGAGAACAAGTTTAACATTAACGTCGGCTTGGAGTAGTGCTCGTTGGATGTCACGGACTAGCTCTTTTACTGTTTTTTCGTCCATAACTGGCGCTTTGAAAACCTTGCGCAAAGCGTCGTTAAGTGAAGAGCCAAGACGGTCCAATACCATTGATGTTCTCCAACCTACAGTTAGATTCGCCTTTTATAGGTATTTAGCTTTAGCACAATTCTTTTCTTCTTAAGTAATTATATCTAACGGGGCGATACATTGTCAGAATCAGTTAGAATAATAGAAAAACAACCAATTCCCTCTGACGCAACAATGATTATCGGTTTACCCGACGTTGGACTTGTTGGTTTGATTGCAACATCGTACCTGATATCTGAACTGAACCTAGAGGAGTTGGCATACATGGACTCGGACCTGCTTCCACCAGTAATGGTTTTACATAAAGGGTTACCTCATGCGCCTCTTCGTATGTATGGTAACCAAAACTTGATTGCAGTTGTCTCAGAGCTTGCAATTCCAGCACCAGCTATTTACACAATAATGCGGGAAATTGTGGCGTGGGCAGAAGCAAAAAAAGTAAAACGCATAGTTTCGATGGGTGGAATTCCAGTTGAAAATAGGCAAACGCTTAAGGAACCTGAAGTTTTTGGCGCCGCATCTGACCAAGAACTGCTTGATTTGGTAAATAAGAGCGGGTTGAAAGTAATGAATGAAGGCTACATCGTGGGACCCCAAGCGCTTAGCATGCGTTATAGTTTAAGTAAAAAGATACAGTCTGTAGCAATTTTAGCTCAATCATTCTACAACTATCCAGACCCTGAAGCTGCGGCGATAGTTTTGAAGGAACTTGCGAAGATTTCTGAGGTTGCAGTTGATGTTTCCAAACTTCTAGAAAAAGGCGAAGAAATCCGATTAAAAGCCAGAGACATAATGAAACGCACCCAAGAAGAAATGACTCGAATGAAGAAATCTCAGGAATATGACATGCCATTATATGTCTAGGAAGAAATGCCAAATGTCTGAAAAACAAAAAAAGCATCCAGAGTTTGATACAATCGAGGAATACTTAGAAGAGTTTGAGGCACTGTCAGATAAAATCAGGGCGTTTGCGTTTCCTCAAGGCCCAAACTGGAACACCGAAACATGTTGTCTTCATGCGCTTTCTAATGTTTTCATAACACCAAAGGAAGTTATTGTTACAGCGGATCTACCATACATTGAACTGGAAACCGTAAAAATTGAGGCAATAAACGAAAATGTCATCGAGATTTCGGCTCAAATGAAGAAAAAAATATGTTTCAAAGATTTGGGTATAACTCATAGGCAGGGAGAGTTTTCGGCTTTACGTTGCCAAGGACGCGTTGATGTAGCTGTTGATGCCGAAAACAAGATTGTTACATACAAAGCAGGAATACTAGAGGTAAGGTTACCAAGAAAAAACAGGGTTGAACTTTAACCAGTTTTTTCCACGGATTCCAAAGCAGCGGCAACAATTAAAGGAAAAGCGATAGTTGCATCGCAGATAACGGTTACCTCTTTTCCTTCAGGTTTTACTTTTCCCCAACTAATTGCTTCTTTCAAGGTGGCGCCGCTTAAACCACCGGGTTCAGGGCGGTCCATAGTAATCTGGACTGCCAAATCAACGCCGTCCCTGAAAGTGTTAGCGAAAAGCGCGTAATGTTTGGGCCAACCTCCACCCAAAATTATCATGCCAACTTTTTTTGCGTCGTACACTTTGTCCACAATCGTGTGCGTATCCAGAAGCGGGTCAAGCCTCAAGGTTTTATCTTGCCCAAACATCCACATGTGGTAACCAGCAATGGAGTCAACTATTCCAGGACATATAATAGGAACGCCTTTCTTTGCAGCAGTTGCAAGGATGGATTCGGGGTCTGAAATTGTTTTACCAATCTCAAAAAGAAGCTCAGTAGTGGATATTCGAGAGCGTTTCTTTTCAGGAATGGCTTCCAAAACTTTGTTCATCCATTCTTCGAGACCTCTGAAGGCTTTTTGTTCAATGTAAATGTCGCCGATTCGTCCGATGTCTTTGGTTTTTAGTTCTTCGTCCTCAGCAAGAAAAGTGCCAATCCAGTGGCGGTGACCAAGAGATTCAACCATATCATGTACCATGTTAGCACCGGTTGTCACAACAACATGCACATAGTCATGTTCAATCAAGTCTCTGATGATTTTTCTCATTCCCCCAGGAACAAGTGGGCCGGCAAGGGTTAAAAATACGGTATGGTCTTTGTCACGGAACATTTCGGCTACAATTTCAGTTGCTTTTCCAATATTTCCTGCGCCTAGTACACCACATTTTTGCATTTCAGAAACTAGTTCGCCAACGGTTAAACCGCTTTTCAATTGTATATGTTTTACGCGTTTCAAGGTTTCCGCCACAGATACAAATCCAACAAATTAGAATTACTAATAGCATATTAAAAAGGTAGTTACAGAGACTTAAGTCTCTGCCAGGAAATGTGGTTAACCTTTTATTCGGGTTATTCTTGTTCTGCCCAAGAGTTGCCAGTATTCAACTTCAACCCCAGAAGCCAGTTTAGACTTTATGTCTTCATCATCGGGGTAAGGTGATTCAGTCATTTCGTAAGTTTCTAAATCCATCAACTGCACAGCAGAGGGCAACAAGGCAATAACCTGACCAGTTTTTTTGTCGATTATTGGAACGTCAACCTGTGCGCTTACAGGTTTTACAAGGGTTTTCTTTGTCTCGTCAAAAACGCTTATGGCTACGATACGAGCCTTTGCGGCACCATGTTTTCCTGGTTTTGATTTGCTGTAGCTCACTATTTTGCAGGGTGCATCATCAATGATTACGTAGCTGCCTACTCTTAGTTCGCCAACGTCCATAGGTTTGCTCATGTTATTGTTCTCCTGTTAAAAGAATTTCACACAATTCTTGGTTAATAATCTATCGCCTAAAACATGCCCTCAAACATGTGACAGGTTAGTAACTTAAAATAGCCAGTTTTACATTTTCAATATTTGGATGTAAAACAAAGATGCTTTTTCCGGTCTTGGAACCATTAAATGTCAACAAAGAGAAGGCACAGAGGTAAAAAGTATTGAAAGAAAAAGCAATAGTTCTTGATACTTCGGCGTTCATAGCAGGCTTTGACCCATTGACGGTTCCAGAGGAGCAGTACACAGTTTCAGAGGTGCAAAATGAGCTTATTGAAGGTTCATTGCAGTGGATTCGCTTCAACGCAGCAGTAGAAAACGGAAAGGTTAGGATTCTAAAACCTAAAGATTCCAGTTTCCAAGAGATTCTGGAGTTCTCCAAAAAGGTTGGGGATATGCGTCAACTCTCTGAAGCAGATTTGCAGGTTTTGGCTTTAGCGTTCGAACTAAAAAACAGTGGTTTAACGCCATTAATAGTCACGGACGATTATTCTATCCAGAATGTTGCTAACAAAATTGGTGTCGCGTTTACGTCGTTGATGACTTTTGGTATAAAGTTTCGTTTCAACTGGGTGTTATATTGCCCCGCTTGTTACCACAAGTATCCGCAAGATTACAAGTTTAGCGTCTGTGAAGTCTGCGGAACAGAACTTAAACGTAAGCCAAAGAAAAAAACGCGTTTATGAGAACCCAAAAGGAGAAGGGAAAAGAACTTGGTTATGTTTGGTGTTAATTTTTCAGCAGATTACGTTATAACCAAGGGGGGTTCCAACCTTGGCAAACTCAACAAAACTGAGTGTTTGGTTGGCTTTCTTTTCTGCGTTCTGGATTATTATCACATTACTTGCCGCACCCAGAATAGAGAGGTTCCCAGCAATTGTGCTTCCTGCAGCAAGTGCCATCAGTTCTTTTGTTGCTACACCACCTCGGATTAGCAACGGCAGGTATAAGGCGACGAAAGGAACATTAGAAATTAGTTGACTAAGCAGAACACTGATTGTAAATATTGCAGGTATCGACACCAAATTCACGGCTAAACTGTTTATGATTGACTGGAAAAAGCCCGTATTCCAGACACTTGCCATCAAGATGAACATTGACGCAAAAAACAGTAATGTGTGCCAATCTATTTTTTTTACTAAACTGAACCGTTTTGGGCTAAAAACAAGCAACGGAAGAGCAGATAACAAGGCAATATAGGTTAACTTGAAATCAACTGGAATCCCCAAAAAGACGACAACAATTTTTACTGCAACTAAAATGAATACCATACTCAAAGAAATTTTAGAAAGAAATGCAAGCTGGGTATCCGTTATGGGGCGTTCTTCGTATGAAAACTGGCCATAGAACTGTTTCTTGTAAAATAACCTCAAAAGGATAAGCCAAAAAAAGGTTCAAAACAGTTGGAGCAAAAAGGTACCTGAAAAAATCAATAAACGGGTTTTCCAAGTTGCCATTAATAGCAACTAAAAGGTTCTGTGGGTTTCCTATTGGGCTCATAACGCTACCTATTGTAACTGCAAAGGCAAGCGCAAGAAGCAAAGGTTTTGGCGACATCTTGTTATCTTTAGCAAGCAACAAAACTACGGGGGTGCCTATGATTGCGATTGTGTCGTTTAGCAGAAAAGCGGAACTTAATCCCATCAAAAACAGAACAGCCAACAGCAGTTGGTCCCGTGACTTAGCTTTTTTGAACAGTTTACACGTTAAGTGCCACAGATAGCCGCTTTCTTCAAGTGCTCCGCCGATAACAAACATCCCGAACAAGAACAGTATAACATCAACGTTTATTGACTCCAACGCAGCAACTGGAGAAATCTGGCCAGTTACCAGAACAACAAATGCTCCAACCAACATAATTTGCCAAATCTGAAGCCTTAAGCGTCCTAATTGCCTGACTGCCGTTAACAGAAAAACAGCTGCTAAAACAAGTATTGGGATTAGCATGTAAATCTCTGATTTAAAAAGCTCCAATATAAAGTACATCAGAGCATACTGGAAAATCAGACAATCAAAAGAGAGGATTCAGCAACGTTTCATCAAAGTTGGGGCGTTTCTCTTGACAGGTAATTAAAAACAGGAAAACATGTGCAACTTTTTGGCGCCGGGGATGGGATTTGAACCCATGTGGCGCCAAGCACCACCGGTTGTCTTTTGACCTCATTTTTGGTCATTTCGAGACCGGCACATTACCGCTCTGTCACCCCGGCAACCAAAAATGTAGAGTTTATTGCCACTTAAAAGCACTTTTGCTCAAAAAACAGGAAAACAATTAACAAAAAAAGAAGCGTGCTAAAAAAAAGGGAACTATGCAAACGATATGTGAAGTTCTTGGTTTCTTTGTTGAAGACAAATATGTTTTAACCAGTTTTTGTCATCCGTGATTGGGTAATCTTCTCGGTAGTGTGTTCCTCGGCTTTCTTTTCGGGTGTGTGCAGCATTTGTTATTAGATTAGCAACAGTTGCCATGTTTTTTAGTTCAAGAAACCGTGTGTTTACTCCGTTTATGCCAATAGCAGTCAATCTTTTGTTGATATGTTCCAGTTTTTTAAGCATTAAACGCATTTGTTGTTCGTTACGGATTATCCCAACGTAGTCCCACATTGCTTTTCTTAACTCAGCTTTAAGATAGTTGAGTTCCTGTGTTTCTATGTTAGCAAACAATGGTTGTTTTTGTTGGTGCTGTGTTTGGATGCTGTTTTGCATGTATGATTTCGCTTTTTCAGCGCCCAAAGACGAGAAAACCACAGATTCTAACAAAGAGTTGCTTGCCAACCGGTTAGCGCCGTGTACTCCAGTACAGGTGCATTCACCAAAAGCTAACAAGTTACTGACGCTGGTTTGCCCATACTCGTTAGTTTTAATTCCGCCACAAAGATAATGCGCAGCAGGCGATACGGGAATCAAGTCTGTTGTCATGTCGATGTCATACTTCAAACATTCTTGGTAAATCATTGGGAAACGGTCTAAAATGAAGTCTTTGCCTTTATGCCGGATGTCTAGATATACTGGACCTTTTTTTAATTCATTGAATATTGTTCGGGCGATTATGTCTCTTGGAGCAAGCTCAGCCATGCTGTCTTGTTCTAACATGAAACGCTTCCCAGCAGAATTTATAAGAACGGCACCTTCACCACGAAGAGACTCTGAAATCAAAAAATGTGGAGCACCAAGCTTATTCAACGTCGTAGGATGAAACTGCACAAACTCCATATCCTCAATTAAAGCACCCGCACGAAAAGCAATAGCAATTCCGTCACCAGTAGCAATTTCTGGGTTTGAAGTGTTTTTAAAAATGTAACCGACCCCACCAGTGGCTAAAACGGTTGCATGTGCAAAAACGTCATAGATGTGCCGGTTTTTTATGTCCAAAATCTTCGCGCCAAT
>JBAZEV010000003.1:0-50023 GCA_041653695.1 Bathyarchaeia archaeon | reverse complement strand
GAGTCTGGTCTTGCAAAATATGCGAACTCAAACGCGCAAAGGGCGGGTCGTTCTCCTGCTACGAGTTGTTCCCGTTCAAAGCCGTCTTTTGTTGCGGTTACCAGTTCGCCGGGGTTTACCTCAAACTCGTAGTCGAAATCGTTGATGCTCAGGCCCACACTTTCTGAGCTGAATACGCAGGTTTTTTTGTCTTTGCTGCATCCTGCGCACAGGGGGCGTATGCCGTTGGGGTCTCGGAATGCGAATACGTCTCCGTTTTGTGCCAGTCCTGCTACGCTGAATGCGCCTTCGATTTCTTTCATGCAACGTTTTACGGCTGTTGCCATGTCCTGGTTTTTTGTTGGTTTTAACAGTTTTTGTGTGATTAATTCGGCGTCGTAGTTGAACTTGAATGTGGGTGTTTCCGCCTGTATTTCTTTGATTATTTCTGGTGTGTTAACGACGTTTCCGTTGAATGCGATTGCGATTTCTTTGTTTCCACGCCTTTCAAGGATTGGCTGGGTGCTTTTTATTAACGAATCGTAGTCTGTTCCGCCTGATGTGCTGTAACGTACATGTCCCAGTCCCGAAGACCCTGGGAGTTTTTTTAGCCACTCTTGTATGTCGCTTTGTTTTATTTTTGGGACTAAATCCAAACCTTTGTAGCTATGAAAAGTTTGGTCAAAAGTGATAAAACCGTGTGATTGATGCCCTCGATGGTTTTGGGCTCGTAGGCCCCAGTAAACGTAAGGGAACACGGGGTTGTTGTCGTAGTTCTTTGCTGCGAAGACCCCACATTCCTCTTTTAACTGTTCGAGCATATTTTTCTCTATTGACTGGTCTTATTTATCAATGTTTACTACAATTTCTAGTCAACTTTTGATGTTTAACACAAGTTACCCCTTCGTGGTGCAGGTGTGCTATTTTGGATTTTTTTGTACGAATTTACCGTTATTTCTCGAGTTAATTTTTTATACTCAAACGTTTGAGATTGTTTTTGGAGATTTTTGTGAGTAACCAAAACGTTACCGTTGAGAAGAAGAGTAAAAACTTCAAGCTTGTTGTTTTGATTGCAGCCGTTCTGTTGTTTTTGGTGGGTGCCGTTTTTGTTTTAGGCGGAGTAATCCTTGTTGCCTTTAACTTGGGAACTGATTCAGAAGGTTTTGCTTACAGTAACGTGTATGAGGTTCGCTCGTCCACGTATGCTTTTGCGTTGTGGGTTGCGCCTGCTCATGTTCCATCTTACCTGAGTTGGTTAAGCACAGAAACCATAATGGAAACCCGCTGGGTTGTATCTGCTGTTGATTCTTCTAAACCGCTTTTTGTTGGTTGGACCAAAGAAGCCAACGGCCAAGTTTACCTTAATGGCATCGGTTTTCAGACTCCTCCTAGTTGGCATTGGTCGCTTACTCCGTATTCTCCAAGTATCGAGATTCCCACGTCACCTGTTTACGGCAGTTCTGCGCCTAGCAGGTCTCCGGGTTCTGAGTCTTTCTGGTTAGCCACCGAAACTTCAGACACAAAAGTTCAACTGAACTGGACTCCTGTCTGGGACGAGTCAACTGGGCGTAACATTTTGGTTATAATGAACGCAGACGGCTCAAGCAACGTGGATGCAGATGTCCAGTTGGCGTTTAAGGTGCCCATCTTTGGTTGGTTGCCTTACGTGTTGTTGGCTCTGGGTTTGGTCATGTTGTTGGGTGGTTGGTTTTTGGTTAGGTACAGAAAACGGGTTTAGTTTCGGAAAATACGGTTTTTTTCTTCTTCTTTACTGTGTGACCCCATTTTTGGGGGTTACAGTAAGGTATATATGAATTATCGCGTTATGCTTTTTCGTCAAGGTGTTCTTATGAGGAACATATTAGTTAACGGTTCGAACCAGACGCCTCTTGAAAAGCAGCCAATAGAAATCGTTGAGCGCAAAGGTGTTGGTCACCCTGATTCTATGTGTGACGCTATTATGGATCAGGTTTCAGTGGAACTCAGCAAAGCGTACATAAAAGAGTTTGACGCTATTTTGCACCATAACACAGACAAGTCGTTGCTTGTTGCTGGCGATGTTGAATGCAAGTTTGGAGGCGGCGATGTTAAGGAGCCTATGCTTCTAATCTTCGGAGACAGGGCAACTTTTGGTATAGGAAACAAAACTATCCCTGTTAACGAAATCACAATTAACACAGCTAAAAAGTGGCTAAAAGAGAACCTGCGTTTTGTTGACCCCGATAAACACATGAAATATCAGGTTGAGCTTAAGCATGGTTCTCAGGGGCTTACTGACATCTTCAAACGTAACGAGTGCATTTTAGGTGCAAACGACACATCTGCCGCTGTTGGGTACGCGCCGTTGACACGCACAGAGAACATGGTCCTGAACACTGAACGTTACGTGAACTCTAAAGATTTCAAAAAACGTTTCCCCGAATCTGGTGAAGACGTTAAAGTCATGGGCTACAAGAACGGCAACGTTTTGAATTTGACGGTTGCCATGGCGTTTGTTGACCGCTTCGTAAAAGACGCCAAAGATTACATGCGCAAAAAAGCTGACATCACCGCTGATGTGCAGGCGTGGGCAAATGAGCGTTCTACCTTTGACAATGTAAACGTTTTTGTTAACACCGCCGACATCGAAGCACGCGGCATTGACGGCATCTACCTGACTGTTTTGGGTACATGTGCTGATGGCGCTGATTCTGGTCAGGTCGGACGAGGCAACAAGGTTAACGGTGTAATCTCGTTGAACCGCCCAATCGGAACAGAAGCCGCTGCTGGCAAAAACCCGGTAAGCCACGTAGGAAAAATCTACAACGCCTTAACCCACCAAATAGCACGAAAAATCTGCGAACAAGTCCCCGAAGTAGCCGAAACCACAGTGTGGTTGCTCAGCCAAATCGGAAAACCAATCGACCAACCCGCAATCGCCGCAGCCCAAGTTGTAATGAACGATGGCTGCAAACTCGAAAAAGTACAAGGCACAATCAACGAAGTAATTGACTCACAGCTTGCATCAATCGAAGACTTCTGCAAACAGTTAACCTACGGAAAAATCTCAGTCTGGTAAAAAGCCAGACCTTTCATTTCTTTTCTTTTGTTTTCCTTTTTTAGTAACTAGTTACTGTTATTGCTTGTTTTTTCAGAAAAAATACTGTTTTCAACAATGTACCTCTATTAGACTACAAATATGCTTGTGTCTTAACCTGCGTTTGCAATAAGCAATTTGTTAATACTTGGAATTTGACCCTAACCTATGTTTTATCTGCAACTCCTTAATGGGGTTAAACCGCGTTGTGGCATGGTGCTGTATCTTTAATAGCCTGTGTGTTCTTATAACATCAGGTTATAACGGTGAGAATTTTTGTCTAAACCAGTTTATGGAACAATACTGAACTATAGGATAGGCATGGAAAAACAAAACACGAATGAGTGCCTAATCCGGTTTGAAGATGTAAACTCTGTCCCACTAGCAAGGCAGCTTATCCATAGAAAAGTAGCTTGGACTCAGGGAAACCTCAAGTTAGTGGGGAAAATCGCTGGGGTACACGGAAAGAACGGCGTAGTTGTCGTTAAGTTCCGCAAAGGTGTACCTGGTCAGGCTTTAGGAACCGCTGTTGAATTAGTTGACTAGTTAGAACACAACACGCGTGTTTACGCCTGCAAGCAGGCTCTTTTTCATGTGCGCCAAGAATATACGCAAACAAGAGTTAAACGCGTAAATAATGAACTGGCTGGCATGAAATTTGTGCCCAATTTTTTACTTATTATTTTTTAGTCCAGAGCCAAACTTTATGTTTTTATGTAATCGGCTATAGCGCCTTTTAAAACAAATTTAGGGTTCTTTGTTAGGAACTCTTCACATGGATTCACAATTTCGGGGATAAGCTTCTTTTCAACGGCGTTTTTGTTACCAAAATAGTTTGTTAAAAGAACCAAAAACTCGTTCCACGCCAGGTTAGTCCATAGTCCAGCAGGTTTCTGGTAAGGCATCTCAATAAGCATAACTCCATTCAGTTGGTTATACTCCAGTCGTTTTGCGTCTTTCCACATTTTTTCATGCTCACGACAAAATAACCTGACATACACCGCAAGACCGCGTGCTAGTTTTGCTTCGTCAACAATCCATACACAAACATGCTCAGAGTGGCATACACAACATTTCTGACCTTTCAAAAGAATTAGTCTCAACAAATTTTTAGTGTATGCTTCGGAGCATTCCAAATCTTTGTTTGTGTAAACACTCATCTAAACACACTACCCTAACATATACAATTAGGTCTGAAAATTTAAGCAATTCTTCAAAGCGCAAATATGGATCAATTGGTGGGTTTGGGATTGAAACATAGAACATATGTGTATAGGACTTTGTCTCACGTTGTATACCGTAAACTTATATGAGCCTCAGTGTCCTCGTTAATTGGCTAAGGTTTAGTCAAGATTTGATACTAGTTGATACCTAGCGTAGATAACAACGTTAAATTTGATCATAGGCTTGCTGTACCTATTGATTTTGTCTGCAAAAACATGAACGTGACAAGAGAAGATTTTGCTTCCCTGGCTTTAGCAAACCTTTTGGACCTGGAACTTAACGAGATTGAATTCAATGACCCAAATATAACCAATTCTGAAGAAATAAAAACCCATAAAGAAACTGTTAAAGTAGTGAAATTTGAGGCTAACGAGTGGGTCGAGAATATACGATAACCCAACCAAACCGCCCCGCCAACGGTTCACTCGCAGGTATATGCCTGTTTTTTGGGGAAAAACAAATCATTTAGGTTTTGTAACTGATCGATTCTGGGGTGAGCCTTTTGGATTTTTTAGGTATAGCGTTACTGAGTTTGCTCTGGTTTCTATTTTAGGTTCTATGTCTAGGATGGACTCGAACATGCTGCGCATGTAGCTTCCGAGGTATTGGCTCCATTTGTGGTTCAGTTGATGCGCCAGATGAACTCGTTCTTCGCCGTTCACAACGCTTTGGGTGGTGTCGAACCAGTTTCCATATTTTCCATAAACTACGTCTATAAACCAGTTTACACTTTCAAAGTTTAGTTTTTGTCCCCGTTGTAAAATCGCTTCTTCAGGAATGATTGCACCCGTTGTTTCTGCTACTTCTACCAAATCTTTGTCGGGTATACGTTCCAATATTGGGGCAAACGTATGATATGTAAGGGTAATAGCTGGGACTCTTTCAGTAAACCTTGAAACCAACACATACTGCCGTATAATCTGATTAAGAAGAGCACTAACACTAAGACCATGCTTGTCTGCTTCTTCACTCAAAATTCTGTCATACTCTGGATTCAACCGAAACGTTCGAGTAATCATCTTCAAGGTAATCACTGATATGTAAAATGTGTTTTCCAGAAAAATAAATTTTCCTCTATAGTGCACTTTAAGATTCATATTTTAACATTAAAAAATGGCGTATTTACTCGTAAGACACTGTGTTACAGCGAATACATCCATTTTATTACCGTTTTTTGTAATCTATCACCTGTGACAGGGGAGCGTATAGTTTTGGTTCAGCAGCAAATTATTCTTGAACATCCAAATCTTAACAATAACATAAATCGTCGTGCTCCGCAGGTTTGTTGTCGAGACCACATAGATAATCAATGCTTGAACAAAGACTGCTGGGCGCTCCAAAATATTAACGGACAATACTGCTGTGCCAAAGATGGATCTCCATAAAATCAATTTTCAAAAATGGAATGTAGTTTATGTTAGATAATAACACCTTTAATCTTATGATGCGGTTGATTGAAGAAAAACGGGGTCTTTTACGAATAAAAGCCAGCTATTTCAAGAATACCAACAACAATGAAGAACACCGTAACTTCTTGAAGAAAATGGAAAACGCTAAAAAAGAACATATAAAAGGATTGGAAGAACGCTTAGGAAAAAAACCAGTTCTAAATCTGGAGCAGGGTCCACAGAAAACTGAGTCCTGATGATGAACCCGGAATCCCAGAAAAAGGAAACAAAGAATCGTAGAAACCGCTTAAAACTCCAGTAAAGTAGCAGGCTTCCCAAAAGATGAAGTTCATTTTTTGCAGTGAGAATGACCTTTTTCATTGCACATTCAGACGATAAGGGCATTAAAAAGAAATGTTCAAACCACTTTGTAGGCGCGAATTTTTTTGGTAAAATTCTAACCTGAACGTATAAGAAAACTCTATTTGACTATTTCTGCTTCTGCGTTCATGGGTTCTGTTTTTGTGATTGTTACCTTTATGTGGTCTCCAACCTTTGTGTTGTCCACTAAGATCAAGAAACCTTTGATTCTGCCGATGCCTACACCCATGGGTGTGGTTTCTGTTATGTCCACTTCGTAAAAGTCTCCTACCGTAACTGGACATTTAACGATTCTGCGACTTCTTTTCTTGGCATCTCTCTGGTTTTTTTTCAAACGTATCAACAACAACTATTTGTCTGCGCGTGTATCTTGGAATAATTCTAAAGGTAATACCGATTGTCGCTGGTCTTCTTTATGCTGCCAATAACTGTTCCAGCCACATAGGGCAACCAGTGCTGTTCTTGCAAATCAAGGTCAGCTGCCACAGACGTTACAGCAGTTTTTTGTGAAATAGCTCCTGCTTTCTCAAATTTTTTGTTAATCCGTTGACGCATTTTAAGTTCAATCGTAGACATATACAAACACTAAACCGCTCCTGCTTTCTTCCCATTTTCTCTGAAGAAGAATATCTAAATAAACTAATGAACGCAAACAGTTTTTGTCGGCATTCAATAGGACAATTCTACCTGTTACAGTAATGCATGGTTACATATATACCGTGTGGACACTCAAAAATTCAGTTTGGGTCTTTTGACTTAATATTTTTCTTGCATGTTATTCCATTTTTTTGTTTGCGGCTTGACTACACTTAGGCTCTTCTTGGAATCGCGTTTGCTCCATACCACATGAAGACCTTGGCTATGATTGGTATTATTGCTCCACACGCTGTACGCGTTGGTACTGTTAGCAGGAATCCGTCAATTCCAGTAACCAAATTTGCTGGTGAAAGCTGTAACATACCAAAAAGCAGAACTCCTCCAATAGTGGTTGCGATTATTCCTGTGAGTAACATTTTAGAGAATTTCTCTGAACTCTTATTCAATGCGCCTGCCATGTAACCGATTAGTATTGGACTAAGAACATAACCTAACAGAATTGTGTTAGCTCCAAAAGTGGCTCCAGCAAATGGGGACCTGTAGCTGTCTGCCCAATAAAGTGCATATATGCTTCCCATTATGAATCCTGAAGCACCGCCTGCCCACCTGTTCCAAACCAAACCAAGTAACAACGGAATTGCAACTATCAAAAGCAGTTCTTCAAGCTCCATTATTATACCCGTTACTGCACCAAATCCGCCACCAGAGAAACTTAACTGTGAAATTCCGACTATCACTAAAACTAATACAATTGGAGCAACAACTCCATAGATTATGTCATTTCGGTTCCAGTCTTTTAATCCAAAATCCAATGCACACACTTCCGATATTTACTTGAACCCTGAAATGTTCGAAGCGTTCCTCATTTAATGTTTGTTGCAAAAAACGGAATCAACACAACAAACGAATAATACAACGATTTTATTGCCATCCACAAACTTTTGTTAGCAAACCACAAAACAGTTTAGGAAAACATGGACAGGTAACGTTCAACTGTGTCGCCGATTTCGTGGATGACCTCGAAGAATAATCGTGAAGCCAGCATCTAACCAAGCTGTTTGCGGTGTTGAATTGAATCTGGAATCTTTTTATTACACATTTATATTGGAACAAGTAGCAAAATGTGAACCGTAAAATTCTACTGGTTTTATTGACCTTGACAATTATTGGGGAATTGGCGTCAATAATTCTTTGGACCGTTAACCCTTCGTTGCCAAACGGGGGAATGGCACGTTTCACGCTGGCAACTGACTATACCATCGCAGTTTTAAACGCAGCTGTTATGTTAGCACTTAACCTTGTTGCATTGTTCTGGATTAAAAACCAAAATAAATGGGGTCCACTTTTTCTTATTGCCATTTCAATTGGGAATAGAATTGCGTCACACCCAATTTTTATCGGTGGCACACATCTGATATTCGTTACTTGGACAGCGTTGTTGGTCATCTTCGCATACTTGGAATATCGGCGAATTACCAAAAATAACAACTGATTTGATGTTTTCAACAGAAAATTGATTATTGACACTAGCGCATAGTAAATGACATGAAACGACCAGAAGCGACGATTTCTGTTAAAGGACGTTTTCTCGGTGTTGCCCTTTTGGTGGTTATCCAATTCATTGTTGGAGTTATTCACATAATTCTTGGATTAGCAACGATTTCAGTTAACCCTTTGGGTGCTTCTTTCTCAATGACCTACAACGTTTATACTCTGGTTTATGGGTGCTTGACAGTCTTTTTCACATACCTGCTTTGGAATGGTAAACGCTTGGGCTGGATTGGAACCGTAGCAACCTCGATATTCGTGATTGTTGTGGATTCCTTAGCAGCATTTGACGTGTCAAACATTCTAAGTATTCCTGCACCAAAGTTTGCCGCAATCGGCAAGAT
The DNA here is from genome assembly GCA_041653695.1 of Bathyarchaeia archaeon. Taxonomy (GTDB): domain Archaea; phylum Thermoproteota; class Bathyarchaeia; order Bathyarchaeales; family Bathyarchaeaceae; genus Bathyarchaeum. The sequence goes on along the minus strand of JBAZEV010000003.1, from coordinate 41,486 downwards.
TACTTTCAGCATTCTAGTTTTAGCATACCTTCTACAACATCATGTAACATCAAAATACAATATCTGAATCTTTTTTGGGTTTGAGGTTAAATTTAACACCCAAACTTAAACCTGTAAAGCTTTATATCCCGAGACCACTGAAACCAAAATATGGACTTCTTGGTCGTTTACTTTTCCAGAGGCGGAAAAACAAAAAAAGTAGCCGAAGCAATAACCAAAGAACTGGGATGCGAGGCAATTGACGCAAACAAAAAAACGCCAGACATCTCAGGCGTGGATCTGCTTATAGTCGGCAGCGGCAACTACGGCAGTAAACCCGGTGAACCAATACAAAAGTTCCTAGAAAACATCCAACCAACCAGCAACCAAAAAGCAGCCGTTTTTGCAACAACTGGCGGACCAGACCCAAAATGTGTCACCATCATGAAGGAAACTCTGCAAACAAAAGGCTACACCATCGTTTCCAGTTTTTACTGTCCAGGCAAATTCCTGTTCGCAAACCGGGGACGTCCCAACGCAGATGACCTCAAAAACGCGCAAGCATTTGCACGCGAACTCAAAAACTTGTAAACCGTCAACAATATTTAGGCAACTTTCATTCTTCTGCGTTTTCTTCCATAAACTTCAAACATGTGTTAAAAAGGCTTTCAAAGAACGTTAATTCTAGTTCTGGCACGTTTCCGATGCCCTTGCATTTGTTTGTGTACGAAAAAGAGTACCTGTTGTTTCCAAGATTTTTTAGCTCAAACGGGTAGAACCTGCATATCAGCGGCCTGATTTCATAAATGGTGCAGTTGTTATCTTTCAGAAAGAAGCATTTTCCGTTTTCATTTTTTTTCATCTCATGGATGTATGGTTCCGAACCAGAGATTTCTTGGGAAAACTCGTTGACGTCCAACAAAGTATTGTTTGATATCCGCTTCGCATCCAATTTCAAGAGCAGAACATGCCTAATCGTATCTTCGGTGTCGCCGCAGCATCGACTGCATCGGTTGCAGCTAAAACCGACCTGTTTTGGGTAATCAAAGACCTCTGTCAAACGTAAACACCTGTTAAAACCGTGACGTTATATTGTTCTGTTTTCTCAGTTAAGACGTTTACACAAACTAAGAACTATCGTATAATAGCCTATCTTCGTGTGAAACCCGCCTGCATTTGTAGGCACTAATTTTTCCTGTTTTGCAATGTTGTGGTTATTACCATTTTTGTAACCTTACCATTTTTTCCTATTGTCTTGTTTGAAATAACCACTTTAAAACGTCATAACCTTTGCATTTGCACAAAGAGGAAACGACCTATGAACGTTCAGTTAGATTCTAACCTTTTGAGCTTGTTAGTTCCGTTGATTCAGACGTAACCAAAGTCGTGCATGAAGCATTGAATCTTTGGTTAAAAGAACGGTTAATCATATGCCCCATAACACACCAATTCTGTGTTAACCCAAACTGCCCATGCAACGACTGCAACTCAACCAAAACATAACCCTTCAAAAAGGGCAGGCAATCTCTTCTTTTGCCTTTCCCAGTTATCGGAGTCTCTTTTACAGCCATGACAGCTTATTTGCGTCTACGTCAAAATTGCATGCTTTTAGTTCCTTAACCAATTCAAGGTTCCACCCTGTTTTATATTCAATCCACCGAACCTCGCGGTGCATGTTTGGCATTTGGAAGTCCTTGCATTTGTTGTAGACTGCTACCACGTTTTCTTTTCCAAACCGTCCCAGAAGGTAACCTAACTCAAAGAGGACGTTCTGGTTTACCGTTTTCCCTGGGGACTCTGCTTGTTCATCTACGGCTAGTATGACCACCGCAAAAGAAACATGGTTGTATTCCACGATTTTTTCGATAAACGCCTGTTCACCATTTGCTGTTTCATCCAAGATTATGGGTTCTAGCTCTAGGTTTTGCAGAGTTTCGGTTACATCGTTTTTTATTTGGTTATCGTTTCCCTGAACCAGAAAAAGCTGGTTTGACCTTACCTTACCGCTTCGGTTGTAGGCAACAGGCGGAGCCAACAGCGCCCTTGCTTTTCGCAACAAACTCTCTGCTGCGTTGGTTATTTCGCGTAGTTTCGCTTTTTCTTCGTTGCTGTACCCTGAACCGAACGAGTGGTCACAATAAGGGACAGGTTCGATTGGTTTTTCTTTTTTGTAGAATCCTAGGGTCTGTATGTCTTTGAGTATTCTGTTGTATGTTTTCAGGTATGTTTCGTGGTCGCTCCAGAACTCGTTTGAAAAATCTTCTTTGGAACTGGACGCAAGCGTTTCCAAGTCGATTATCAGGGAACCAAAATCTACGCCCATTTGCAGTAACACTTCTAGAAACTACATTCTACACCTTGTATAATATCTGTGCTGGCGAAAACGGGGCAGTTACAGCATTACCGTTGACTCGGTTGGCTTAGGTGTCTTCGCAACCAGTATCCTTAGCGGCTTATCAGACGTATTATACCAGCAATGCACAATCTTTGCTGGGCTGTGCACGATGCTGTCTTTGGTTACTTCCCGTTTTTCCTCTCCAACCTCTACCGTGCCCGTGCCCTCAAGAACATAAAAGAAGACATCAACAGGCGTAATATGACGCCGCAACGACTCACCCGGCTGCAACGTTAAAACTATGACCTGTGCATGTTCATGCGTGTAAATTGGTCGTGCATCCACGTTATGCGGATTTTTTGATGACGCGGTTTCGCCGAGTTTTGTTACCTCCAAAACAGTTACCTCACAAAAATACTATGTTTTAGAGGTTTTTATCATTATCCAATCACGTGGCTAATGTCTGCGCAAGAGTCATTAAACTAAGGTCTAACTGTTTCTGTTTACAGCAAACCGTTTGCAGCTCCATACTGGAGACTTTGCCGTTCTGCAAACAAACCATCCTGTTGCCCTGATTGCTTATCAGCAACTCCACAGCTTTTTCACCAAAAAGGTTCGCCAACAAACGGCTTCTCGCTGTAGGGTTACCCCCACGTTGTGCGTAACCAATAACGCTTAAACGAACCTCTAACCCTGCGACACTTTCAATTTCTTTAATTATCTCGTGCGTATCACCGATGCCTTCGGCAGCGACGATTATGCCTGACCGTTTACCCTTGTTGCGGTTTACTTCCAACGTGTTAACGATGCTCTCCACCGTGTAAGGAACCTCTGGTAACAAAATAGCTTCTGCGCCAACCGTTAAACCAATCGTTAACGCCAAAAAACCGCTTTTACGTCCCATTACCTCGACAACAAAAATACGTTCATGTGCATTCGCCGTGTCCCTGATTTTGTCGATTTCCCCAATCGCAGTATTCACTGCTGTGTCGAAACCGATGGTTTCTTCGGTACCGTAGGCGTCGTTGTCGATTGTTGCGGGAACTCCAACCATTAATGTGTTTGAGTGTTTGCTTAACTCTAAAGCTCCACGTAACGAGCCGTCACCCCCGATGACAACCAGTCCATCGATACCGTTTTGGGCAAGCGTTTCCGCGGCTTTTTTCATGCCCTCTGGTTTGCGGAACTCTGGGCTGCGGGATGTTCGAAGAATTGTGCCTCCAACATGAAGAATGCCTCCGACATTACGTGGATTCAAACAGCGCAGCGTACCCGTGATAACGCCGTCCCATCCGCGCTCAAAACCAACTACCTCTAAGCCTTTCGAGCACGCAACACGGGTAACCGCCCGTATTGCAGCGTTCATTCCGGGGGCGTCGCCTCCACTTGTTACTACGCCAATTTTCTTCAACAAACATCTCTCCACAAAGGTACACTTCAAGATAACTAGCAAAAAACTAGGATAATAAACTTGAGGACACAGTTAATTTCTGAATTTGGCTGCGCGGTTAGCAATCAAAGTAGCAACAGCACCCGCAGCAACACCGCTGTCAATGTTCACAACTGCCAAACCCAGCGAACATGATTGAAGCATCGCCATGAGTGTGCTTACGCCTTTTCCTCCAAAACCAAAACTGTTTGAGGTTGGCACAGCAATAACTGGAACATCAACCATTCCCGCAACAACAGATGCCAATGCGCCTTCTCTGCCTGCGATAACCACCAAAACGTCAATGTCCTCTGTTATCATGTCCTTCAAAGGTTTTAATAGGCGGTGAATACCCGCAACACCCAAATCGTATGCTGTAACTACGCGGCAGCCCATCATCTCAGTGATTACTCTTGCTTCTTCAGCCACTGGTATGTCAGAAGTGCCCGCAGTTATGATACCAACCCGTCCACCAGAACCTGAAACAACAAAATCTTTCTTTTGAACAACAATCATCCGCGCTTTACCAAAAACCTGAACAGAAGCATCGTTTGGAACAACCTTTTTGATTTCATCAACCTGTTGTGTATTACACCTACTTGCAATAACTCTCCCGTTTGCTGTCAACATCTTAAGCACAATCTCAACCAAATCATCTGTAGCCTTTCCCTCTGCCAGTATAACCTCGGGGATGCCTTTTCGCAGTTCTCTGTGTGTGTCAATGTTTGCTACGTTTCCTACTTCATCTATTGCAAGTATTCTCAACTGTTTTTCAGCGTTAGCAACAGAAATCTGGTTTTTCGCAACCTTTTCAAGTATTTCTTTCAGGGTATACATGTTTGTGTTCACCAATTAAAACAGCATAAATAATATAACATAAGCAGTATTCATCATGAAATAACTGTATTGTGATACCCTTGTCCACAGCCAACAAAATAGTTGTTATCGACTCACAAATCGCAGGAATCGCAGGCGACATGCTCCTAGCCGCGTTACTTGATTTAGGCGCAAACAAAGACAAAGTAACCTCTGCCATATATTCACTGGAACAGTTTGGTTACCAAAACATAAACATAGAAATCAAAAAGGTCATGCGCAAAGAATTCCAAGCAACAACAATCGACGTAACCGCAAAAACCTCTCCGCATCTGCATGGCTGTGAACTCATAAAAATAGTGGAAACCTGCACTGAGCAGCTAAATCTTTCACAAAAAGCAAAACAGTTCGCTTTAAACGTAATAAACACGCTGGTCGGTGCAGAAGCAAAAATGCATAACACCAACCTTGAACATGCCCACCTGCATGAAGTGGGTCTGGTAGACACCGCAGCTGAAATCGTTGGCTCGGCAGTTGCCTTAGACGACCTTGAACTGTTTGACTCAAAAATTGTTGCCACCCCTGTTTCAGTTGGCGGAGGATTATTCAAGTTTTCACACGGCATCGTATCCAGCCCCGCGCCGGCAACGTTGTTAATATTTCAGTCAAAACAGTTCCCAATCAAAGGCGGGCCAATAGAAACCGAACTGGCAACTCCAACGGGAGCGTCGATAATCGTTAACCTAGCAGACGAAACAACCAGTTTTTATCCAGCAATGGTTCCAACGCTGATTGGTTATGGCGCGGGAACTAAGAATTTTCAGGAACTGCCCAATGTGTTGCGAATTGCCGTGGGCAAACCGTTAGATTATGGGTTAACAAAAGAGGAAATCGCCGTTTTAGAAACAAACCTTGATGATGTAACCGGGGAAACACTTGGGCACGCAATTGATGTGTTACTCCAAGAAGGTGCAAAAGACGTAAACATAATCCCCGCGGTAACAAAAAAGAGCAGACCCAGCCACATCGTCAAAGTTACAGCAAATAAACAAGACGTTGAACGCCTTTCACGTGTTCTAATGGATGAAACAGGCACCCTTGGCGTCCGAGTTTACCCCTGCCAAAGGCACGTAATCAACCGGGAGGTCCTTCAAGTAGAATTAACCATCGGCGGCACAAAAGAGTCCGTGACAATCAAAGTGGCTAAGGACCATAACGGCAGTGTTGTTAACATAAAACCTGAGTTTGAGGACGTAAAACGGATTGCAAACAAGCTAAAAAAACCGTTACGCCAAGTAAACGAATTAATCTTGATGCAAACCAAGCAAGTTGTCTTCCCAAAAACGAGTGATTCTCAGTGAGTGCCTTTGACAAAAAAGTTGACGAACTAAAACAGTTTATCAAAACCAAAGGACAAAAAGGCACAGTAATCGCCTTCTCAGGTGGTGTAGACAGTTCAACTCTTGCGTTGATATGCCGTGACGTTTTGGGCGAAAAAGCAGTAGCCGTAACCGCGCAGTCGCAGACATACACATCTGAGGAACTGGAAAACGCAAAACAGGTCGCCAACGAGATTGGAATCCAGTTAATAGTGGTAAAAACCGATGAGCTTTCAAACGAAAACTTCGCTAAAAACCCTGAAAACCGTTGCTATTACTGCAAAACAGAGTTGTTAACATGTTTACTTGATGTATCAAAGAGTCTTGGGGTTGAAGCAGTGTTTGAAGGCACAAACTTTAGTGAATTAACTGGACATAGGCCAGGGTTTTTGGCTGTTCAGGAGCTGGAAAACGTGTACAGCCCATGGGTTGAGTGTGAGTTTACGCGGGGTGAGATTCGGGATTTGGCTAAACAGTTGGGGCTTTCTGTTTCTGATAAGCCGTCTAATGCGTGTTTAGCGTCCAGAATAGCATTCAATGAGCCCATAACTGTTGAGAAGTTGGCTAGGATTGAAAAAGCTGAGCAACTGATACGAAAACTCACTGGTGTTACGCAACTTCGGGTAAGAGACCATAACGGTTTGGCAAGAATTGAAGTTCCAAAAAATGAAATCGAACGATTCTGCAGTGGTGATGTGTCAGATGTCGTTGTTAACAGCTTGAAAAAGTTGGGTTTCAGGTATGTGACCGTTGACATTGAAGGTTACCGAACGGGAAGTATGCTTTTAACGTTAGACCGCTAAAACGCCTTTTTGTTTGTAAGTTTTTATGATTGGCAAAACCGTAGATCAATGCCAACAGATTCACCACCTGAACTTTTATGTATTGAATATTTGTGGGGTTCCACATTTTTTATAAGCAAACTAACTGGAAATAGTATCTGATTAACCATGAACAAGTTCAAGTTCCTAGTTTTGGGTTGTTTATTGCTCGTTTCTTTGTTTGTTGTTTCGTTTAATCAAATCAGTGTAAAAGCCCAAACTGGGTCTGTTCAAAACTCGAACACTGGATTGGTGTACACAACCATTCAGGAGGCGTTATCTGCTCCAGAAACGTTGGATGGCCATGTAATCTATGTGGACTCTGGTACATACTACGAGAACATTATGTTATCCAAATCTGTGGAACTGCGCGGAGAAAACAAAGACACAACCATAATCGACGGCGGAGGCACACAAACAGTTATAATGTTAGCCGCAGACCGCGTTCTCATCACAGGGTTCACGATACAAAACAGCAGCAACGAAACGCTTATGGCTGGAATCAGCATGAGCAGCGCCCATTACTGTAACATTGTTGAGAACAACATAGTGGGCAACGAAAATGGTATCATATTATCAGGGTGCTCAGACAACCGTTTGGCGGCAAACAACATAAACGGAAACGGTTACGGTATTTTCCTCCAGTACACATCACGTAATAACGTTATAACTGGAAACAGTTTTGAACAAAACACCACACCCGTATACATCAAAGACGCCCCCAGCAACAGTGTAACAGGAAACACCATGAACCAATCAACCGGAAACGCAGTTTACATGAGCAACTCCAACCAAAACAGCATCACCCAAAACATCATAACTAACACACAATCCAACGCAATAGTAGCCTCAAACTGCATGGACACAATCATGAACTTTAACACAATAACAAACTGCAAAGCAGACGCAATCTGGCTTCAACACGCAACAAACAGCAGCATACAAAAAAACACAATAACAAACAATGTTGCCGGCATACTGCTTTCTGATTCGTCAAATAATGAAATTGTTGAAAACATTTTCCTAAACAACAACCAATCCGTAATCCTTAGCGTTTCCAGCAACTCTGAATTCTACGGTAACAGCTTTGTTAATAACACAAAACAGGTCACAAGCACGACGTCCACAAACAGTTGGGACAACGGTGCGATGGGTAATTACTGGAGTGACTACAAAGGCAACTACACTAACGGAATAGGCACCACCCCCTACATAATTGATGACCAAAACCAAGACAACTACCCACTACAGGACGCATCCATAATACCAGAATTCTCAACGGTTTTCTCTGTGCTTGTTGTAACGGCAACCCTGTTTATGGTCGTTGTGACAATCAAACATAAACTTCGCACCAACCAATAAACAAAAAACCACAAATATTTTACACCTAACATTTACCGTCAATCTATTCTGGGCTTCAATTAAGTTTAAAAGTCCCCTTCAAGACATTACTCAACGGACATTGGAGGAACAAACAATTGAGTGACCAAGCACAAGGACGTTATTACATGCCAGGAGCCACCACAATCGGCCTAGTTTTTGCGGATGGCGTTATCCTAGCCTCAGAAAAACGAGTAACCTACGGCTCCATGATAATGAGCAAAACAGGGAAAAAGGTCTTCAAAGTATCTGACCAAATCGGAGTAGCCTGTGCAGGCCTTGTATCTGATATGCAGATTCTAGCAAAAGAAATAGAAGCCCAAGCAAAACTGTTCACATTTGACGCAAAACGGCCCATGTCTGTAAAGGCAGCCTCAAAGGTTTTGGCAAACATTCTATTCAACAGGCGTATGTATCCTTTGTTAACCCAAACCATCGTTGGCGGGTTCGACGAGGACGGTCCCGCAATCTACGTTTTGGATGTTCTTGGTTCACTGTTGCCTGACGATTACGCTGCTGTTGGTTCTGGTGCCCAAATGTCTACGGGTGTTCTTGAACAAGGCTATGACCCAAAAATGTCTAAAGACCAAGCTAAAGCGTTGGTGTTGAAATCCTTAAAATCTGCAGTACGCCGAGACGTAATGAGCGGCGACGGCATAGACTTGCTTATCATAACTAAAGATGGAATCGAAGAAGAATCCATTTCCTTCTAGTTTTAACCCAACAACCCTGTTTTGGTGGGTTTCACCAAACTGGGTATTCAAAAAAGTTAATACCATAAACCACTAATTTTGCACACAACAGAGGGGTAAATAAATTGACGTTCAAGTTAACCCTTCAAGAAGGCACGTTTCTGGTAAAGTTGGCTCGACAAACAGTAACTGAGTACCTGAAAACAGGAAAAATTTTGCAGTTACCCAAAGATGTATCAGATAATTTGATGGAAAAAACGGGAGTGTTTGTTACATTAAACATTTTCAAACACAACCAAAAAATGTTACGCGGTTGCATCGGGTTACCTTACCCAACAACCGCTTTAACACTGGCAATAATTGAAGCTGCAGTAAGTTCTGCAACACAGGACCCACGTTTTCCACCCGTTAAACTAGGCGAGCTTGACCACATAGTTTTTGAAGTAAGCGTATTAACCCCGCCAGAACTTGTGGTTGCCGAAAAACCATCCGATTACCCAACAAAAATCGTGGTTGGACAGGACGGGTTGATACTGGATTACCGTTACCACAAAGGGTTGCTGTTGCCGCAGGTGCCTGTTGAACTAAACTGGGACCCTGAAGAGTTCCTTTGCCAAACCGCGGTTAAGGCAGGTTTATCACCTGATGCGTGGCTGCTTAAGGATACCAAGATATACAAGTTTCAGGCGATTATTTTTGAAGAAACCGAACCTAACGGCGAGGTCGTGTTTAAGCAAATTATGGAGTAAGGAAGCTAGTTCATGCGTGTAATGTTTACTCCTTCTGGTGTTGGTTTGGGGCATGTTGGACGTTGTATCCCCATCGCCAGAAGACTTGAACAGAACGGGGACCAGATTATGTTCTCCACGTACCGTGAAGGCTTCAAGTATGTTAAACAGGAAGGCTTCCAAGCCGTTGAATCACCTGACATCGGGGTTGCAGTAAAACCTGATGGGAGCATCGATTTTCGGAAAACAACAGTAAATCCTGGTCCATTCATTACCGTTTATACCATAATGAAGCAAATCGACGCCGAAATCAACTATATTCAAGCCTTCAAACCCGATGTGGTGGTTTCAGATTCGCGGGCGTCCTCGTTAATTGCTGCACAGTTTGTCGGCGTGCCACGGGTATGCATACTTAACCAGTATCAGGTGCTGATTCCCCGCCGTGAACGGTTTCTAAGACTTGCCCGAATCGCAGACGCCGCCACCTTAACGTTGGTTGGAAAAATTTGGGCAGACTCCTTAGAGGTTATGATTCCAGATTTTCCTCCACCGTATACGATTTCTACCAAAAACTTGAACATACCAAAAGCTTACCACAAGAACCTGCGTTTTATTGGTCCGATTCTTCCTGAATCTCCTGAGGATGTGCCCGATAAAATGGAGTTACGAAAAAAGCTTGGTTTAGACCCCGATAAACCAGTTGTTTTTGCTCCTATTAGTGGTCCCGCTAAGGAACGTGCCTACTTTACGGGTGTTCTGCGCCAGATTTTTAACAAGTTTCCAGACGACTTGCAGGTTGTTATATCGTTGGGGTACCCTAACAGTTCGGTTGAGCCTGTTAAACTTGGTAATCTGTATGTTTACGCATGGCTGCCAAACAGGTTCGAGTACCTCAAAGCCTGCGACCTAGTAGTTTGCAGAGGTGGGCACGGAACAATGTCCCAAGCAATATGCTACGGTAAACCCTTGATTTTAGTTCCTACACCCAGCCACACAGAACAATACAACAACTCAAAAAAAGCTGTGGATATGGGCGTGGCAGAAATCATTGAGCAAGAAGACCTGAATAAAACCTCGTTACTGGCGGCTGTTCACAAAATCTTGGACAAAAAAGGGTACCAACAAAACTGTGACCACCTACAAAACACCGTTCTCAGGTGCGACGGACTGAAAACTGCAACAAAAATAATACAAAACGCCGCAAAACAAAGCTAAATCTTTCTTGGCTTGTATTTCATACCAAGAATATACAGTTCTGCACTCTTTGACCTGCTTGCTTTTGGTTTAAGCAGTTTTACGAAACCAAAGTTTTCGTTTACTTTTTCAGCAAACCCGTTCAGCATATTTCCCTGGAAAACTTTCACAAAAAAGCTGCCTCCGGGTCTGAGAACATCTGTTGCTATCTGCAACGAGTTCGATGCGAGGTCGATTTGTCGGGCGTGGTCTAAGTCCCAGATTCCTGAAACGTTTGGTGCAGCATCTGAAATCACTGTGTCTGCTGGGCGGGGTATTGCCGCCAGTATTGTTTGGCTGGTTTTGGGGTCTGTGATGTCGCCGATTAACGTTTGGACGTTTGTTTCCTCAAAACTTTGCATCGGTTTAATGTCCACTGCGTAAACAAAACCCGTGTCCTCCACCAACTGACGCGCCGCCTGTGTCCACCCGCCGGGTGCTGCTCCTAAGTCAACTATCAGGTTTCCGGGTTTGATGAACTGGTACTTTGTTACTGCCTGAAAAAGTTTGTAAGATGCACGGGAACGAAGATTTTCTTCTTTTGCTTTTTTGTAGTAGAAATCGTTTTTTCGTTCTCTTACCCAGGCATTAGACAAATTTAGTCTTCACCAGATTCTTCTATTTCCGGTTGGTCCTGCCCTAAAATCCATGCGGTTAACCTTGGGCATTCATGTGGGGTAATCTGGCTCCATGGACCGCAACGTTCATCGTTTGGGCACATTAAGCATGGAGAATCAATAATCGAGTTAAGTGAAGACGGTTTGCGTTTCGGAAACAGCCGATACGTCCACCTTCCCTCTGAAAGCTCTTTTTCTCTGCGAATCAAGCCTTTGGTTTCAAGTTTCAAAGCGATTCTGCTGCCTTCCCTGCTTGTGGCGTCCATTTTGCGCCATAAATCGGATTGAAGTATGCCTTCGTTTCCGTTGTTTGTGATAACATGCAGTGCTTTGTGTTCAAGTTCGTTGCGTCTGGGCATCGAGATCTGTCCTTCAACTGTTCAACATATATAAACACATTAAAGAATAAAAAGGTGTATGTTTTTTCAACGTTTGTGTACAAGAACTACAAAACATGTAAAAACACGTTGTTCGGTGCGCTGCGAAACGTTTTAACCAACTAAATGCGCAAGTTTCATTAACGCCCAAAAAATTTGCATTTACAACTGTTCTACAGTTAGTTGCTGGGAGACCCCAAAAATTTGCCTGAAACCAAACCAAAATACTGCCTTGGCATCGAATCAACAGCAGACGATTTCGGCTGCGCAGTGGTAACTTTTGACGGCAAGGTTCTCTCAAACGCAAACGACTCCTACCTGCCTAAAGAAGGCGGAATACACCCAAGAGAAGCGGCACGCCACCACGCTGAGGTTTCACAAACGGTTCTTTTGGATGCCCTTCAAAAAGCGCAGGTAACGGCTAAGGACATCAGTTTGGTTGCGTTTGCCCAAGGACCTGGATTGGGACCATGCTTGCGCACAGGTGCAACAGCGGCACGTGCTTTGGCGGCTTACCTTGAGGTTCCGTTGATAGGTGTAAACCACTGTGTAGGGCACATCGAAATCGGCAAACTCGCAACCGGAGCAAAAGACCCCGTAACCTTGTATGTTTCAGGCGGAAACACAATCGTTTCTGCGTTCGAGGCAGGCAGATACCGAATCTTCGGCGAAACCTTGGACATCGCGATGGGAAACTGTTTAGACGTATTCGCCCGAGCCGTCGGGTTAGAGCAACGAAAAGGTGCACCATTTGGCGCAATCGTGGAAGAGCTTGCCCGTAAAGGCAAAAACTTTGTACCGTTACCATATACCGTGAAGGGAATGGACCTTTCGTTCAGTGGCTTGTTAACCGCTGCGGTGCAGGCGTTTCAGGCAAACAAGGGCACTATCGAGGACATCTGTTTTAGTTTGCAGGAAGTCGCCTTTTCCATGTTAACCGAAGTAACCGAACGCGCGTTGGCGCATACCCAGAAACCTGAGGTTCTGTTAACTGGCGGTGTTGCGGCTAACAAGAAGTTGCAGTCCATGCTTCAGGTGGTGGCGGATGAGCATAACGCCCGTTTCTGTGTGGTTCCTTTGCCGCTGGCTGCAGATAATGGTGCAATGATTGCTTGGGCAGGAATTTTGGCGTTTAACTGCGGGTTGCTTACGCCCATCGAGAACAGTTACGTTAACGTGAAGTGGCGTCTTGAAGAAGTCTACGCCCCGTGGGTGGAGGGATTCTAGTGGTGCTAATCAAGAAAGGTGCCGAAGCCAGCCTGTATCTGGATACGTGGCACGAGCGTAAGGTCATAAAAAAGGTTCGTCACCCTAAACTGTACCGCATCGCTGAACTGGATAACATGATACGTTCCCAGCGCACAGTGCATGAACCAAATATTATGCACAAAGCCAAACAGGCAGGTGTGCCCACGCCAACGATTTTTATGGTGGACACCGCAGAGGCAACCGTGATAATGGAGTTTGTGGAAGGCAAACAGGTCAAAGAGGTACTAAACAGCTTCTCCGCAGAAGAACAGCAACGAGTATGCTATACCATTGGCTTGATGGTTGGGCGTTTACACAAGAACGGCATCATCCACGGCGACTTAACGACCTCAAACATGATTTTAACGCCCAGCGGACGAATTGTTTTTGTTGACTTCGGGTTAAGCGAACGCTCCACCGAATTAGAACCAAAAGGTGTAGATATTCACCTGCTGAAGCGGGCATTGAATAGTACTCATTACATGTATGCAAAACAGTGTTTTGACGCCGTAATGAACGGCTACGTCGAAGCCGTCGGAAAAGAAGAAGCAAAAAACGTTTTCCAGAAGATACACGAAATCGAAAAACGTGGACGCTACGTCGCAGAACGGTAACTCTATTGGTTTACCCGTTTTTTGAGTAATGCCGCAACCAGAACTGCCATCATTACTGCTGGCAAGATAAAGTATGTTGGAAACTCTGGTATGATTGCGGGTTCCATTATTGGGTGGTTGTCTTGGTTGTTTTCGTCGATGATATATGGTGTGTCTCCGATTCCGTCTCCGTTGCTGTCTGTTCCTGTGTAGTCGTTCCAGTAGTTGCCTGTTTCAGTGTTGTTCCATGTTGCCACGCCCCAAGGTTCAACTTGAACCGTGTTGTTTATGAAATTGTTAAGGTAGAACAGGTTGCTGTTTTCTTTGGCGCCCAAACGTACGCCTTTTCCGTTGTTTGTTATGTTGTTTTCAGAAAAAACGTTCTCGACCACGTTTTGCAGTAGGATTCCCCAGTCTGTGTTTGAGTCGATGTTGTTGTTAGTTACCCTGTTATGATTTGAGTAGTAAACATCGTTTTCTGCTGTGGGAATCTGGAACCAGATGCCGCCTCGGTTGTTTGCGATGTTGTTGTATGTGATACTGTTGTGTTTGCATCCATCAAAGATTGCGATTGCCTCGTTAAGGGTTGTTTGCATGTCGTTTTCGGTGATGGTGTTACTTGATGAATGCGTGAGTTTAACTCCATAACTGTTGCCCGTGAAAACGTTTTTGGATACCGTGTTGTTTGAGGAGTAATCAAGGAATAACCCTCCATAATAGTTGTAGTAGTCCGAGTATCCGTTGTTGGTTATGTTGTTCTGTGTTATCAGATTGTTTGACGAGTTGTAAAGCCGTATGCCAAAGTAGTTGCCACTAACTTGGGTGTTCTTGATTGTGCAGCTATTTGTGTCCACGAGCACTATTGCGTTGTGGTTGTTTTGTATCTGCAGGTTTTCAACCACAATCTGTGTGCAGTTAACCAAAAACACGGTTGCAACGTTAGATGGAACCGTCCTGTTTACTTGGTTAACCCAATAACATACTGGTTTGCCGTTTACAGTGTTAGAGCTGGCAACGTTGTTGACAAAACTGTCCACAGACACCAACAGGTCGTCGCCGTTATCTGTAATCTTGTTATTTTCCAAGGTGTTATTTGTGGACGCATAAAACCTGACGCCGTAACGGTTGTCTGTGAACCTGTTTGCTGATACGTGGTTACTGTATGACCCTTCAAACAGTATTCCGTCCCAGTTGTATGAGCAATTATTTCCCGTTACTTGGTTGCCGTGTGCCTCATATAACCAGATGCCATAACCCGTGTAATCCACAATGTTGTCAACCACAATACAGCCGCTAACATGCAGTAAATGTATACCATGCGGTTTATCAAAGTCCATATAGTGGCTCGGCGGTGGGGAATCACCGTTTATGACTTTGAAACCTGATACAGTAACGCCATCAGCACCAATCAGAACCGCCGTTTCAACGCCGCCGCCGTCGATTACTGTTGTTTCCGCGTTTTCGCCAACCAACGACAACGTCTTGTTAACACTAAGGTTTTCATGATACACACCATGCTTCACGTAAACAGTATCCCCCACCTGAGCGTTGTCGATAGCCTCCTGAACCGAGCCATAATCGTCTGGCACTACAACCGTTCTGGACTCTGCGTTAACCCCTACATTTGGGGGTAAAGAAACTAGAACAAACAAAAATGCCAGCAACATGACAACTACTAGTTTTGAGGGCTTCATTTTTTGTTCCTTTGGTTGACATCTAGTCGGTAAAATGCTGATAACGCAATAACAGCAAGGGCTCCCACAACTAGGAAACTCCATGATGGGAACTCTGGTATTGTGCTGAACTGTTGTGTTGTGTTAATGCCAACTAGGCTCATCAACGGGTAGTTGTCTTGGTTGTTTTCGTCGATGATATATGGTGTGTCTCCGATTCCGTCGCCGTTATCGTCTGTGCCGTTGTAGTCGCTCCAATAGTTGCCTCCTGAGGGAAAGTCGTTATCCCATCCCCGCATGTTGGTTTCTGCAGAGTACACCGTTGTTTGGTTGCCGTTGTCAATGAAGTTGTTGTGGTGAATTAGGTTGACAGCAGAGTACTGGTTGCAGTTTATTCCGTATCCACTGTTTGAGGTTATGTTGTTTAGAAGAATCAGGTTCTCAAACGTGTATGTTTGCAGGTAAATGCCATCTGCTTCGTTGTTGCTGATGATATTCTTGGAGATTGTGTTGTTTCTGGATTCATAAACTGAGAGCCCGTTTTTGGTGTTGTCTTGGATTGTGTTTCCAGTTACTGTTGTGTTGCTTGCCCACTCCATTTTGAAGCCATTTGCGCCGTTATTGGTAATCTCGTTGCCGGATACAACGCAGCTATCGAAGGATGAACCTGATTCAACTCCGTTGCCGCTGTTGTCGGTTACCGTGTTATTTGTTATGACACAGTTTTCTAAGCGTTAGAGCATGATTCCAGTCTGGTTGTTGTTGAGGACACTGTTTTCAGTTATCTGGCTGTTCTTAGAAAACCGAATCTGAATGCCAACATTGTTGCCTGTAACTGTGGTTCCAGTTATTGTGTTGTTATCGGATGAACTGATACTGAACCCGTTATCGCAGTTTTTCACTCTAACATTCTTTATTGTAACCCCGTCAACATTGTCCCAATAAAAACCGTCGCTGTTGCTGTCGTCTGTGAGTGTGTAACCGTCCCCATCAATTACTATACCCCCCTTTTCCAAAACCACTGCCCCCGTTATGTCGTCTGTAAACGTATAGGTGTCACCGTTTTGTTGTATCTTATCGGTTCCTTCTACTGTTCCGTCGTTTCTGATGTAAACTGTGCTCTGAGCCTTTACATCTCCGACCTGTAGAAAAGAAACCCAAACCAACGAAAAAACGAGTAACACAACAAATAACGACTGCATTTTCTTCATTTTATTCACAAACACAACTAGCTCAACAAATGTGAAAAAAGGTTTTTTGTCAAGGTTTCTTGACCAAGCTTTGATATGAATTAGTCAAGGTTTCTTGACAACATGCAAGGTTGGCAACTAACTGCGGTATTCTGCACGGTTAGATATAAATCACAAACCCTGAATATGTTACGTAATTGTTGAGGTGGACATGTTGAAGCTTCTGCTTGACGAGATGTATGCTGGTTTGAAGGAATACTTTGAGATACTTGGCTGGGAAGTAGTAACCGCCCACGAAGCGGGGCTGGCTGGCGTAAAAGACCGCACCGTCGTGGAATACGCCATAAAACATGACCTTTTGCTTGTTACGCAAGACCAAAAACCCGCAGAGCTTGCCAACCTGAAAGGCGCAAAACATGTGCTTATTTCTAGTGCGATGATTGCCAAAATTGCGGACGAAAAAATCAGGGAACAATACCCCGAGTTGAATAAATAGAGTTTTAGTCCACAAAACATTAATGGCGACACAACAAACATTGCATCCACCAACAGGCAAAGTGACACAACATGGAAACAAAACCACAGGTTTCCAACGGTTTTCCACAAGGCAAAGTCGCATACTTTGTAACAACAAATTTTCACAAGTTCCAAGAAGCACGTTCAGTTCTCTCTGAATACCACATCGCAGTAGCCAAACTGGAAGTAGACGCCCTAGAAATACAGGACGACAACCTAGAAAACATCGCCAAATACAGCGCCCAAGAAGCCGTAAAACACAGCCAACTGCCAATATTCGTGGGCGATGCTGGGCTGTTCGTTGAAGCACTAAACGGTTTTCCGGGACCATACTCCGCGTATGTTTACCGAACTGTTGGACCAAAAGGAATACTTGATTTGATGCACGACAAAACAAACCGAAACGCGTATTTCCAGACCTCTGTCGTTTTCTGTAGCCCAACACAGACCCCCGTTAGTTTTAACGGCAGGGTCGATGGGACGATTTCTTTTGAGCAACGGGGCAGCAACGGTTTTGGTTATGACCCAATTTTTGTTCCAGACCAAGGAGATGGCAGAACTTTTGCTGAGATGACCATGGATGAAAAGAATTTGTGTTCGCATCGGGCGGTTGCTTTGCGTAAGTTTGCTCAGTGGTATTCCGCGTTGGTATAAACGAATATTTTAAATACTCGGTTTCACTCCGCCTGTAGGGAAGCGTTCGGAGAAAAGGAATCATGCCGAAACAAGAAAAGGGTATATCTCATGAAACTCGACCTGTGACTAAACGACCACCCGCATGGTGCAGATACACAGTAGAAGAAGTGGAAGCCCTAATCATGAAACTGTCTAAAGAGGGATATCCCCCCAGCATAATTGGAATCATTTTACGTGACCAGCACGGTGTACCACTAACTACACCTATAACAGGAAAATCTGTAACACAAATCCTCAAAGAACGAGGACTACGTTCTTCACTTCCTGAAGACCTAGAAAACCTGTTACGCAAAGCTGCACGTATGCACGTTCACTTCGACAAAAACAAATCCGACCTAGGCAACAAACGAGCCCTACAGATTACAGAAGCAAAAATCTACAAACTATCAAAATACTACAAACGCGAAGGAGTACTTCCAGCAGACTGGAAATATTCACCAAAAGCCATTTCCCTATTCTAGTTTTGGGGTTAACTGTTGCCTGTGGATAAGCAACAACTTGCTGGTCTCACAAAAGACGCAGATGAGGCGGCAGAACTTATCCATGACCACATAAAACAGGGAAATATTATTCACGTTTCTTCTCACGTAGATGCAGACGGCTTATCAGCTGGAGGCATAATTGGGAAAGCGTTGCTTCGTTGTGGCGCGAAGTTTCGTTTACGGCTTGAACGTTGGATGGACGAAAAAGTTGCAGACCGAATCGCCCAAGAAAACGCGCCGTTAACAATCTTCACTGACATGGGAAGCGGCTACTTGGACCTGTTAGGTGAACGCCTCAGCGGCAGGGACGTACTGATTTTAGACCACCACCAACCCATACTCGATGAGTTACCTGACGGTTTTATTCAAGTAAACCCCCACACCCATGGCATCGACGGAACCCGCGACATAAGCGGCTCAGGCGTTGCATATTTGGCTGCAAAAGCCATGGATAAAACAAACATTGATTTGGCTTGCCTTGCTGTTGTGGGCGCGTTGGGTGATTTGCAGGACAAAAACAAGGAACGAAAACTTGGCGGCGTAAACAAATACATCGTCCAAGATGCCGTCCAGTCAGGAGGATTAAGCGTAGAAACTGACCTGCTGTTTTTCGGGCGGGAAACCCGACCCATCCACGAGGCTGTTGCGCGGACAACAAACCCGTTTATTCCAGAAATAAGCGGCGAAGAAGACAAAAGTTTGGCGTTTCTGGTAAACCTTGGCATTAAACCAAAAGATGGCGACCGCTGGCGTGCGTTACGTGACCTTTCTTCTGATGAAAAGAAAACGTTGCTGTCTGCGATTGCGGACCACCTTGTTTCCAAGGGACTGCCTGGGGATGTTGCGTTTGATTTGGTTGGCGAAGTCTACACGTTAACAGATGAGGAGCCGTGGACGCCTCTTCGTAGTGCACGGGAGTTCTCTGTTTTGCTTAACGCTACTGGACGCATGGATAAGGCGGGTTTAGGTGCAGCAATCTGCATGGGCGACCGCAAGAAATGTTTGGAAGAAGCACAAAAGGTCATCACCGAGTATCGGCGAACAATTACCAAGTATCTTAGCTGGGTTACAGAAAAGCCTGGACGTTTAGAGGAACTTGAAAACATCTATGTTGTCCGCGGTGACGGGTTCTTGGATGAGAAGGTTCTCAGTCCAGTTTGCACGGTTTTGTCTACGACTCTTACGCATTTGGGTAAACCAATTATTGCGTATGCCACGATTTCGGGTGAAGACCAAGTGAAAGTTTCGTCCCGTGGCTCTGACCCCTTGATTGAACGGGGTTTGAATCTTGGGGCGATTATGCAGGTTGCCTCTGAACAGTTTAACGGCAGAGGCGGCGGACATGACGTTGCTGCGGGTGCTCAGGTACCTATTAAAGACGTGGATGCGTTCATCAAGTTGGTTGACGGCTTGGTTAAACGCCAGTTAGATGGTGAACAGATTGGAAGCTAACATCCGTTTATGCTACAACAACGAGAAAGAAGCAAAAACAGTTGCGCGGGCTGTTTCGCCAGATAACGTTGAGGTTCCCGCGGGTTTGCTTGTTCAAACCACCCAAAACGGCAACGAGGTTCACACTCGCGTGGTTTGTGAAAAAACGTTGGCTACTTTGATTGCGACTTTGGATGATTTGTTGGCTTGTGTTTCTGTTGCGGAGAAGAGTTTCACTGTTGCGCAGACGTGAACACTGGCAGATTTTGGAAAAGATATTTAATGTTAATAGTTTAACGGTATTTCTGGTTGTAAAATGAGAACTGTTTCGCGGTTTGTTGTTTTGTTTGTTTTATGTTCGTTGCTGGTTTGTTTTTGTTCAGTTACATGTGTCCACGCAGTAGACTCCACGGTATTCATCAAAGTGGATGGAACCGTTGATGGAACCGACAAGATTACCCGCAACGGTGACGTTTACATTTTTACCGCGGATGTTTCTGGGTCTCTTACTGTAAACCGCGACAACGTAATCATAGAAGGCGGCGGTTACACCCTTCAAGGCAGTGGGCTGGAAAACTCTAAAGGGGTATACCTTGAATACAGAACCAAAGTTACAGTACAGAATCTGGTTGTCAAAGATTTTGATTATGGTATTTGCGTTTTTTCTTCCACTAACTGCACAGTTAAATCAAACACGGTAACCGCTAACCTTTCAGGCGGCGCACCGTGGGCACAGTACGGTGTTTTGTTGCTTTATGTCTCTAACTCTTTAGTTGTTGGAAACACTGTAACAAACACCCACTGCGGAATATCTTTCCAGAACTCTAACAACAACGCGGTTTCAGGCAACATAGTAACAAGTAACGGACGCGGCGTCGAGTTAATCCTGTCGCAGAATAACTTGGTTTCCCGCAACTACGCCGCAAACAACGACAACGGCATAGTAATAGAAAACCAGAACAACCACATACTCGACAACGTTGCAACCAACAACAACGATGCAGGAATCTACCTTTACACTGCAACCCTAAACGAGGTAACTGGAAACAACATAACAAACAACGTAAGGGGAATGCATCTTGTGAGCTGCACCGACAACACAATCAACGGCAACAACTTTGTTGGCAACACCGTTCAGGTTGACTCTGAATCATCAGAAAACAATTGGTCCAGCGCACAACAAGGCAACTACTGGGGCGACTACACGGGATTGGACAGCAACCAAAACGGCGTAGGCGACACACCATACGTAATCGACGACGACAACCAAGACAACTACCCATTAATGGCAGCCGTTGAAGTGGAAGAAATCCCAGAATTCAGCTCTTGGACAGTACTTTTTGTTGCTGTAGCAGTTTTGGCAGTGGTTTTGTTGGTCTACAAAAGAAAACTGTAAACCTGCCGTTCACTTTAGCTTGTCAAGCGTAGTAACAGCCAACGGTACAAGCATTTCGTCCTTGTTTAGTCCCCCATGCTGACCCAGCGGCGTGTAGTTTACTTCTTTGAAGTGGTCAAACCATACTGTCTCGTTTCTGTATGGCAAAATTAGCAGGTTTCCCGCGCGGTCAACAAATCTGGTTGAGGGTTTTCCGTGCCCAAACAGTCCTTGTTTTATTGCCTGTTTTGTTTCCATGATTTTGGCTTTGTTACCGACTTTTTTGTTTAACAGTTCCTTTGTTTCCGCCATTTTGTTTTCTTGAACATGTAAGAATACGTCTCTTGAGCTTCCAGTGGGCAAGATGGTTTTGCCTGATATGCCGTGTTTGAGATTGGCTAGTAACTCGCTAAACCCGTTAAGGTAAGTTGTTTCTGGGGGAGTTATGTCTACTCCGCCGTGGTCCGAGGTCACTAACAGAAGAGTTTGTTCTGCGGTTTTTTGGTCTATTTTTTGGGTTAACTCCTTGTTTATGGTATATGAGATGGCTGACAGTTCCGCGTTGTACTCGTAACTGTTCGGTCCATACTCGTGAGAAATCGTGTCCAAGTTGCTAAGATGCACAAAAAAGTATGCTGGTCCTTTTGTTTGTTCCAGTTTCTTTCTTAACGAAACAGCAAGGTCAGATGCCTTTACCGTTGGAACAAATGTGCTGCCGTCAAAGATTAACGATGAACACTGGCTGTAAGCGTATGTTGCGTGAATATGAGTAAACGATTTGATGCCCTCTTTGCTTAGTTTGCGTTGAACCGTTTCTCCCTCAAACATGACTTCTGGTGTGAAACCCATCTCCTGCAACGTGTTGTGTTGTTTAGAACCCAGCGGCTCAAAACGCAACGTGTTAACTATGCTGTCTAACTCTTTGACGTAGATGTAATACTCAAATAATCCATGCTCCTGTGGCGTCAAACCAGTATTCAATGTTGTAAGCGCGTTGGTTGTCTGGGACGGATAAATACTTGTTAACGGGGTAACCTCGCTTTTTTGTGCAAGGTCTGCCAAGAACTTGTGCTCTTTATGGTAACGCAGAAACTGGTTAAACCCAAAACCGTCCAAAACAAACAAAACAACCTTGTCTGCATTGTTTGGGTTGTCGATTTTGATTGGCAGTTTTGGCAACACGTTATTCTTTACGTTAAACAGGTCAAGCACGGTACCAGCAATGTTGCAGATGCAGTTCTCCTCGTAGCATGGGTAAAGAAAAATGCCGTTATCATTCTCTTGTATTGCCCTGCTAAGCGGGTGTATCATCGGAATCACTGCGACTGATGAAAAAACTCAGTGAAGCTTGTACTATAAAATCCCTTCTAACTTGGTGTTAGTCAAGGTTTATTGACTAACATCTAATCCAGTTTAGTCAAGGTTTCTTGACAAAAACCCTTTTTAAAAAACTTTTCAAATATAATGTTGTTGAAAACCTGCAATGAAACCCGTTTGTATGCTGAAATGTTCGTTTACCCCGTTTTTAGTGTGTATGCTAGTTGCAACCGTTTGTTTTGGGTTTACTGGTTTGGTTGGCGCAAATTTTATGCCCATGCAGACTCCCCAACCTGCGATTGTGATTAAAAGTGATGGAACTGTTGACCCTGCTACTTCGCTTATTCAACGGGATGGTAACGTTTACACTCTGACTAGAGATATCGTCGGTTACACCATTGCTGTGGAAGCAGACAACGTAACCATTGACGGTGATGGTTACACTCTTCAGGGCGAAGATAACTCTGTTGGTGTGTTTGTTCAGCAGCGAACTGTCACTATACAGAACATGAGCATCTCTGGTTTTCATTACGGGATTTTGTTTACTTGGTATGGAATGGGCACAACCAACAATAGCATCGTTGTTGCTAACAGCACCATAACAGACAACCACATTGGCATCTCAGTTGAGGACTACTCGAAAAACAGCACAATTTCTGGAAACACCGTGGAAAACAACACCTACGGTATTTGCCTTAAAGCATCTGGCGGTAGCATACTTAGAAACAACAGTATGAACAACAATGTCTACAACTTTTTTGTTTCAGCCACAACCCTAGAATCTGCATCAAACGATATCGACACCTCAAACACTGTGGACGGCAAACCAATCATCTACTGGGTTGACCAGCACGACAAGGTTGTTCCCTTTGGTGCTGGATACATCGGGTTGGTGGACTGCACAAATATCACTGTCAAAGACTATGAGTTAAAAAACAACGGGCAAGCGATTCTGCTTGTTAGTGTAACTGATTCCATAGTAACTAAAAACCGCATATCAAACAACCAAAACGGCATCTGGTTAGCGCAATCCAATAACAACACATTATCCGAGAACACCTTCACGGATAACACCTACGACACATTGTACGTGGTTTCATCAAACAGCAACAACATTGTTTCAAATACCATGACCGGAAACGGTCATAACGGAACCGAATTCGCGCAGGTTCTTGGTTATGTTGGAAAAGGTGCAATTAGGTTTACCATGTGTGCAAACAACAACATTTCCTGTAACACAATAACCGACAACGGGGAAGGCATAAACCTTGGTGACTCAACGAACAACCTGATTTACGAAAACACATTTACGAACAATAACGGAACAGCGGTGCTTCTCTTTGAGTCTTCACAGAATAACATTACGTGCAATGTTATCAAAGAAAACAATGGTTGGGGCGTAAAACTGTGGTTTACGTCCTCAAACAACATTGTGTACTCTAACGTCATAGAAAAAAACAGCAACGGAATCTCAATTGATGACGCATCCCAAAACACGGTCATATACAACAACTCAACCCAAAACAGCGGATGGGGCATACAAATCGAAAGCTCAATCACAAGCGGCGACTTAGGGTATACAGGTAACCTGATTCATCACAACAACTTTGCAGACAACCAAGCAGACGGACTTGAAGTATCCATCCCCGGCATCTGGGGTATGGATGGTTGGGTTTCTGGTTTAAGCAACTTCTGGGACGACGGCAAAGAAGGCAACTACTGGGGCGACTACACAACAAGGTACACAAATGCAACAAAGGATTCAAACATCTGGGACACACCATACACAATAAACGAAAACAACATCGACCACTACCCACTGGCAGCACCATCAAGCATCGAAGTATTACCAGAGTTCCCAACATTGACGCTGTTGTTCTGTATGCTCGGTTTTGTTGTCATTGTTTTAGTTGGTTACAGGAAAAAACTTCAAAAAAACGGTTTCATGACCTAAACAAAAACAAATTTACGGGAAACCACACTATGAAAAGAAACGTTTCAACGTTTATTCTGGTGTTCACCGTTGTGTCTGTTTGTATTAGTTCCAATTTGGTTGAAGCAAATTTTTTTCCTCCGATACCTCCGAAGGTGAATGTTTACATCAGATCTGATGGGACTGTATCAAGTTCCATTGTTGGTATTCAACGGGATGGGGACGTTTACGTTTTCACAAAGAGCCTTAATCGCCACATTCTCTTTGTTGAATGCGACAATATTGTTATTGATGGTGCAGGTTTTAGCCTGAAAACGGACGATGTTTTAGATGAACTGTTTTTGGTGAACTGCACAAACGTGACAATCAAAAACATGGATGTGGGTGGGGTTTCTATCAATGGGTCTTCGAACATTGTAGTCACCCAAAACACCGTTGAAGCGATCACATTGAGTTCTTCATGTTCTAACCAGATTACGGGCAACAACATCACTGGCTCAGGGTACACCACCGCAGTTTACGTTCACTCGGGGTTCATTGTACAATGTGATTTCTGGGAACAGGATTACCGATTTAGAAGGCGTTAAAACTCAAAACTCCAATTACACCACAATCTCTGAAAACAGTTTCATGTACTGTGTTAGCAGCATTATAGTATGCGACTGCCACAACAACGTCTCCAAAAACACCATAAAAAACGCCGTAAGTGGCAGTGGAGGCATCACGATAACAGCTACTGGTTCATACAACACCGTTTTTGCAAACAACCTCACGGGACACTCCCATAGCGGCATCAGAATCGTAGAAGGACATGACAACACTATCTGCGCAAACAACATAACCAGTTTCCAGACAGGTTTATCCCTTGGAGCCTCTGGTCGGGCAGTATCAGGCAACGTTTTTTATTTTAACAACTTCGTGGACAACGTCAACTACCTAGAAGCAAATGGCGGTGTGACTGATTCGAACCGTTTTGACTGCGACTACAAAGGTAACTACTGGAGCAAATACAACGGCACCGACACCAACTTTGACGGCATCGGAGATACACCATACGTTATTTCTGAGAACTTCACCGACCACTACCCATTGAAAAACCCGTACGGTTTATCCACCGACTTTACACACCCGATAACAGTTGTTTACCCCGAAAACTGTACATACACAACAGGAAACATTCCGTTGGAGTTTACCTCAAACAAAACCTTAACATGGACAGCATACAGGCTTGACAACAAAAACTACGTTGAAATCAAACCAACAAAAACAAACACAACAATCTCTGATTTATCCAATGGATTACACAAACTGACAGTGTACGCAAAAGACTCAGCAGGTAACATTATCGCATCAAAGACTGTTTACTTCACGGTGGACGTTGAATCACCCGTTTTGAACACAGTTGGAACCATACTCGTAATCGGAGCAGGCACGGCGATACTGCTCTATCTGATAGCTAAAAAAAGAAAAAACCACACAACGCGACCCCCATGAAACCGCGGCGACCTGAAAACTGTCCGCGCATATTTGTAGTCTAATAGAGGTACATTGTTGAAAACAGTATTTTTCTGTTTTTCTAGAAAAGAAAACTTGTCGTCCAAAGAACAGTGGGCATATTTGTATCATATTTGAAGACTAATAACAGTGCATTGTTGAAAACAGTGTTTTTTCTGAAAAACAACAAAAGAAATCTAACCAGCCTATTTGCTTGTGGTGTATAACGTTAAATATTCAGTTACGTAAACTTTGAAGCGAAAACAGTAATCGGGGCATATAGATGCTAGACATTAAACTTGTTCGAGAGCACCCAGAAATCATAAGAAAAGACCTCCAAAAACGGGGCGAACCACAAAAACTGGAGATGCTCGAAAACCTCATACAACTAGACACCCAGTGGCGACAACACCTCACAGACGCAAACGAGCTACGCCACAAACGAAAAACATTAACAGCAGAAGTTGCCAGCCTCAAAAAACAAGGCAAAGACGCAACCAAACAAATCCAAGAAGCACAAGATATCCCGCAGCAAATCAAGGAACTGGAAACCAAAGTTGCTGAACTCCGCGAAAACGCCGACGCCTTATTGATGAAACTGCCAAACATCCTGCACGACAGCGTACCATTCGGCAAAGACGAACACGACAACGTGGTAGAAAAACTGGTTGGACAACCCCCACAGTTCGATTTCACACCAAAAAGCCACGTTGACATCGCCCAAGATTTAGGGTTAATCGACTTCGAACGCGCAGCAAAAGTTGCTGGTCATGGTTTCTATTACCTGAAAGGTGATTTGGCAAGACTTGATTTTGCTGTAATGACCTATACCATGGATTTTCTGCGCAACCGCGGCTACACACTTATTGAACCCCCGTTGATGATGCACAGAAAACCGTACCTAGGCGTTACCGACCTAGAATTCTTTGGCGACCAGTTATACAAAATCGAAAACGACGACCTATACCTCATTGCCACTAGCGAACACCCGATGGCTGCCTCGTTCATGGACGACGTTATCCTCATGAAGGATTTGCCGATAAAATATGTGGGAATAAGCCCATGCTTCAGAAAAGAGGTCGGCGCACACGGCAAATACACCAAAGGCCTGTTTAGGGTGCACCAGTTCAACAAGATTGAACAGTTCATCTTTTGTCACCCTGACAATTCATGGAAGTTCCACGAGGAACTGCAAAACAACAGCGAAGACCTCTACAAAGCATTAGGGTTACATTACAGGGTCGTAAACGTGTGCACAGGCGACATCGGAATAATTGCAGCCAAAAAATATGACATCGAAGTCTGGATGGCAGACGGTACATACCGTGAAGCAGGCTCAAACAGCAACTGCACCGACTACCAGGCGCGACGGCTGAACATAAAATATCGCGAAAAAGAAGGACAAGCCCCAGCAGGTTTTGTTCACACATTGAATAACACCGCTTTGGCGACCAGCAGAACCCTGATAGCGATACTGGAGCAGTATCAACAAAAAGATGGCACCGTAAAGATTCCAGACGTTTTGATACCTTATATGGGCGGTATTGAACAGTTAGGTTAAACCCAAAAGCCGAAGCTTTTAATACTTCCCCGCTAAATCTTTCAATCCACAACATGAGGGACTATAGTGTCAAAGAGAAAAGGACGCATAAAAGACACGTGGCGTGACAAGAAATGGTACACAGTTATTTCTCCGCCTTACTTTGGTGGAGTCGATCTAGGTTCCATACCCGCAGATGACCCTGCAAAACTTGTTGGCAGAATAGTGGACGCTACCTTGTACGATATCACAAACGATTTTGCACACCAATATCTCAAAATCTACTTCCGCGTAGAAGATGTTGACGGCAAAACTGCTCGAACCGTCTTTAAAGGGCACGAATACTCCCGAGACTTCCTGCGTAGCCTAGTCAGACGGAGAACCACCCGTGTGGACGGCATCTTTAATGTTTCAACCAAAGACAACTACAGTATGACTTTGGCTGTTTCCGTTTTCACCCTTTCAAGAATAAAAACTTCACAAGAACACGACATCCGCGACATCATGAGCAAAATCGTTAAAGAAAAATCTTCAGCGTTGACCTTTGACCAGTTTGTTCAAGAACTGGTTCTTGGCAAAATCGCTTCAGACATATACAACGAATCCAAGAAGATTTCCCCGCTGCGACATGTCGGTGTGCGCAAATCTAAGCTTATTCTTTTACCGCCAACTGCATAACACTGTTGCTGAGCCATTCTTGTTTGTTTGAATGGTTCACCTTTGCCTGTTTTTGTTTTCTGTTTTATTTCTCTATTTTTTAAAAGGGGTTTAATAATATACTAGTCTTTGTGTTGGGTCGTATGAATTAGTCATAATGTTTTTGTTCATGCTTTTGTGAGTGTATGTTGTTGTTAATTTTATTGGTTTGAATTGTTAATTAGTATGTAATTGCCACCATTATGATACTGTTTGTTGATGCACTAGCTTTATTTATACACCCAGCAATATGCTAATACTGTCCGAGGAGACGACGACATGGAATCTAAACCAAACAAAAACGATGCTCTGGAAGCTTTAGACTTCATAATCAATGTTCTGAAAGAGCATGAAAAAGATTTAGACCGTCTAATAAACCAGTTGAGCATTATTACTGAAAGTTTGGGTGAAACCGGAGAAATAACTGGCAAAATAGAAAAAATCGAAGACCGCATCACTAACCTCCAAGACGAAATTACCAGTTTGATAAAAAATGTTGTTTCCAACCAACAACAACAAGAAGTCCCACACTCAAGTAACGTTCGCTCATCATCTGTTACCGTCAAATGCCGACGATGGGAGGACTTTAAACAGATGGCCGCGTGTTCCGAAACTGTTTCTTATACATTCAAGATTTCAGACAATTCCTTCAAAGCTGATGCGATAAAAAACGGTAGAATACTTACGTACATCGGAGAGTTTCCCTCAAACACTAATCTGCTAAAGTTATGGCTTTCTAAAGAACTCAAAGTTGCTGAAGAAGACGTATTCGAAGGCGAATTAGACCTAAACTAAACTCTTTTTGCCCGTTTTTTGCGGCAAAACACTATTTATCAAAATACAGTTTTAAAACAAAAAATAGGCTTGAAAATAAAAAAGAGAAAAGCCTAAAGTTTTAGGCTTACTGTTCTTTGTTTTGTTTCTTTTTCCTTCTTCGGATGAACAGACCATAAATCAGGGTCAACGTCAGCGGTGTTATTCCCAGAACCAGCACAGCGATAAGCGCTAAGGATACTGCTGCCTCGTCTACTGTTGTTTGTGCAGCTGTTGAATCGGAACTTGCGTCGTTGTCTGTTACAGTTAAAGTCACCATATATTCTCCCGCTTGGTCGAACACGTGGTCAACTGTAACTCCGGTTGCTGTTGTTCCGTCGCCAAAGGTCCATGCATAATTTACGATTGTGCCGTCTGTGTCGTAGCTTTCTGAGCCGTCAAAACTGACTGTTTCACCTTGTAATGTTGTGGTCACGCTTTGTGTGAATATTGCAACTGGTTTGCTGTTTAGAACCGTTATTGTGATTGTGTCTTCATCGATTGCGCCGTCGTTGTCTGTTACTGTTAATCTTACAGTGTAAACGCCGCTTTCCGCGTATGTGTGGGCTGCTTCAACGGTTGTTGCTGTTGTTCCGTCGCCAAAGGTCCATGCATAATTTACGATTGTGCCGTCTGTGTCGTAGCTTTCTGAGCCATCAAAGGTGACTGCCTCTGTTTTGGTTGCTGATTGGGCGATTTCAGAAATCACTGCTACTGGTGGTTGGTTTAGTGCTGTTTTGGTTGCGGTTGCTGTGTCGGTTGCGCCGTCGTTGTCTGTTACTGTTAAAGTCACTGTGTATTGTCCCTTGGTTGCATACGCATGTTCAACTGTAACTCCGGTTGCTGTTGTTCCGTCGCCAAAGTTCCACCTGTAACTTACTATTGTGCCATCTGGGTCGTTGCTGCGTGAAGCATCAAAAGAGATTACTTCATCAGTATCAACTGTTATGGCGCTGGTGGTGAACTCTGCTACTGGCGGAAGGTTTACAGAAGTTACTGTGGTTTGAGCTGTACCTGTTGCACCTTGGTTATCTGTTACCGTTAATGTGACTGTGTATGCTCCATTGTTTGCGTATGTGTGACTTGTGACTGTGTCTGTTGCTGTTGTTCCGTCACCAAAGTCCCATTTGTAACTCAGTATTACGCCGTCTGGGTCATAGCTGTTAACTGCATTGAATGTAACCGAGTCACCAGAGGATAATGTTCCCGCTGATTTTTCGATTACTGCTACTGGCGGTTGGTTATTCACAGTTTTTGAGTATGTTGTTATGCCTGTTGCGCCGTCGTTATCGGTTACTTTGAGGGTTACTGTGTATGTTCCACCGATGCTATATGTGTGGGTTACTGTTACACCCGTTGCAGACGAAAAATCACCAAAGTCCCATGCATAGCTCACAATTGTGCCGTCGGGGTCGTAACTGTTTACTCCGCTGAACGAGACAATCTCTTGAGTTTCAGTCTCTGTCAAAGAGGTATTAATAGCTGCAACTGGAGCTTGGTTTTGAATCAAGATTCCTTTTGTTGTGCTGCCCGTTGAGCCTGTATTGTCGGTAACTGTGAGTGTGACTGAATAGCCTTTATAGACTGAATATGAGTGGGTCACAGTTTTTCCTGAACCTGTTATTCCGTCGCCAAAGTCCCAACTGTATTTTGTGATAGAACCATCCAAGTCGTAACTGTTGGATGCGTCAAAGCTGATAATTTGGTTGGTATGAGCTGGTGTGGTAGCTATTGTGAAGTTTGCTACGGGTAGAAGGTTTGGTTTTACTAAGTACGAGAACAATCCAGTAACTTCAAAGTTACCAACTGTATCTAAAGCGTAGACTTTGTAGTAAACTGTTGTATCATAAGGTTGACCTGGAATACTGGCAACATAAAGTCCACTATCCAAAATCATTGTTACATTAACCCAACTAGCAGACGCTGCTTGATAGCTCAAGATTACAGAATCGATTTCAAAGTCTCCCCGAGTAACGTTTGCTGAAACAGTAACTGGTGCATCAATGCCCGGTTCCATAGGTGACCTATTTACGCTAACAATTTCAGGTGATTTGATTGGCACTATAGAAAAAACCATGTCGTTATAATCGGTTACCGTGGACCCATGATTATCTTCAAAGCCTATGAGTAGCATATCTGGATTGTCCAAATTCCTGTAAACCAAAGCGCGCTGTTGAGGGAAATCAGTGTTTAAGTTATGTTGTGTGAAATACCTGTATTCAGGGGCTTCCAAAGAAATCCCGAATTCGTTGCTAGCTGAAAATATTTTTGATACTGGGGGAACTACGTATCCGCCTGAAGCTTCAGTTGTTCCTTCATGGCCGCTGAATATTGTTTGATAATCTGTGGTACCTACAGCATAGTAGCTGAGTACATTTTCGTCGTGGAATGCCGCTAATTCAGCATATAGTGTAACATTGTACATTCCTGCTGGAAATGTTTGGACATCCACCTGCTCGGTGTTAGTGAATCCCAAGTTGTTGAGAACCTCATTCAGACTGGGTTCAATTGGAACAGCAGAAGCTGAAAAGAGCATAATTGGGGATGAAACCAATAATGCAACTAGTGTTAATACGACTAAACATGGAAGAAACCGTTTTTTACCTGCTCTTCCATTTTGAGTGTTTGAGTTTTTGTTAAACAGAATTTCTGTGTAGTGTGACATGTATATCTGTACTCCTAATCACTATTACCTTCGTGATTGTATTTTGGTTCCTGAAAATAAAGGTGATATTTCATTTCGTGACATATTTCCCAAACAACTATGTGACCATTTTTTGCATCTGCCTATTCTATTGTTGAAAAACAGTGTTTTTGGACCTAATTTTTCTGGTCGGTGCTGGTCTTCGTAATCTGGCAATCGGTTTTCTGGGACGTTGCTTGACCTGTTGAACAAATCAGTTTTGTTTAAATGTTTTATATATCGATTTTCGACTTATGGTTTTTAATACTAAATAACCTGAAACAGTTGTGGCGAAACTATATGGACCCACAAGAAACCAGATGGGAACTCATGAAAGCGATGCTTGACAGTTTTCCCTATTTGAAGGAACGAATGGTTGAATACCTAAAAGTTCAGTGATTCTTATTTTGTTTTTTGTTAGAGAATGAATCCGTAGTGCCGATTCATAAATAATTAATTGCAGAAAACAGTTTTTTTACGGTGTAGGTGTGACCTTTGAGTGAGTTCCCTCCGATTCCTGAAAAACTAAGCGAAAGGAAGATTATTGTTTACAAATCTCGTGTTGACCCAACAATTGTGAAACTTACCGCCGAGAAGATGAAACACAAACTGTTTGGTAAATTGACTCTGTCCAAGACGCGTTCTGAAGAGGTTAATGTTGTTTCTGTTGACAAATACTATGAACCCTTTATTCTCATTGACGCAAAATATAATGTTCAATACTTTAAGACTCGAGTCTACACTTTTGATGTAGGCCAAGACGTGAATGAAGTAAAAATTTCTGGTAAGTTATACACGCCTGAAGTTGATTCTTCTGCTGGGGAAACCTCAAGCAAAGTTGTGAAGTTGGAGGCACAGTTGTGGTCTTCTTACAGTGCAAGCGCGTGTCTGGTTTTGGATCGAAACTGTAAAGAAATTACGCCTGATCAGGTGCCTTCTGCTCCTTCTGAGGATCATCCTCAAAAGATTCTTGAAGAGTTTAACAAAACTGTTGGAATCGCCGAGCTTTCTCCCGAAAAAGACGTTGAATTAATCAAAGCTCGTATTGTTAAACGTCCTTTGGATGCATCTGAAATCAAGGATGAACTGTTTCAGGTTTCTGAGCATGCAGTGATTTACAGCCCAGTGTATGAGATTACTTTTAAGAACTCTAAAACCGGTGAGGAACGGGTCGTAAAAATTGACGGTGTTACCGCCAAAATTATTTCTTAACTGTTTGGCGGTTTAGATGTCTTCATCGCTGTCGCCTAAAATGTTGGCGATGTCTTTGTATTTTTCTAGGTATTTTTCGCCTTTTGCAGTTGTTTGGTAACTGTTCTTTTTGTCCTCTTTTTGGATTGCAAGCAGATCCATTTTTGTGAGAAATCCAAGGTACTCGTTTAGTTGTGCAAAGCTAAGGTTTGCTCTGTACATGATTTGTGTTTTCAGGCTTCCGTCTTTGGCGATGTTTAGGATTTCTGCTATTATGTATAGGCGGTCTCTGCGTTTGCGGTCGTTTTCCATGTTGCTTTGCCTTCTCTAATATTGTTCTATATTTGTTGTCTATATTGCAGAATAATTGTTTGAGAATAAAAATGGTGCTTCGCGGGTCAATATATTCCGGTACCGGTAATATACCGTATTTTTCGGGTGATTATCGAAGCGTTGCATAAGGCTTATATCTTTTAGACACACTTCGCTGTTTGGAACACAGCAAAATCAGGGATTACTTTGACTGAAGACAACATGAAACGGCGTGCTTTTCATCTGCGGTTTCTGATAGACCACGTCAAAAACAAGAAAGCAAAACAAGAAGTAATCCAAGAATATGTGAACCTGATTTCTCAGATGAGCCATAACGTCTAAACTTGTTTGTTTTGGTTCATGTTTTCCCAGAGCATGTAAACTTTGGTTTGTGCCAAAAACCCGAGTATGCGCAGCATTTTGGCTAGTTTTGTGTTGTCTGCTTTGTCTATGATTGTTTGGTAATCTGTTTTGTTTACGAACGCTTGTTTGACGCTGACTACCCGTTTTCTGTAAACGCCTGAAACCGTTTCAAATGTAGCTTTTACCTGTTCAACCTTTTCTGGGGGCATTTCGTCGAGTATGTTTTTGTTCATCTTCTCAGACGTCAAAAAAACTGGGTTAAAACCAAACGTCCTGAGTTGCTCTAGTATCTGCAACGTTTTCGGGTCAGGAACCGTTTCCGCGATTTTTTTCATGCCCGCTTTTTCAAAAAACGGGTTATATTTTGCCATAACCGCAACAGTTTCAACGTACCGTTTACCAGCAAGCGGCAGTGTTTCTGCAACAATTTTTGCGCCTAAACCGATGGTGCGGTATTTTGGGTGGATTACCACACGGGAAACACGTATGAAGTCACGGTTTACTTCTTGAATTGGTACTGCTCGTCCTAGGGCTTGGCGTCGTCCCGTTACGGTGATTGGCGGTGAACCATAAACAATTGCGCCCACCAGTTCTTCGCCGCGTTTCATGGTGAATATTTTGTGGTAAACAAACAGTTTCGAGTCCCTGTAATGAAACGGAGCCAACTTCTTGTACTCAGGTTGGTTCCTTTGCTGATGCTCATCTCTTTAACTAGGCTGCATTGCTTGTTTGCGGTGTTTGGGTAGTATTTTACTTGGATTTCTTTTCCAAACCGTTTATGGATATGCACAGAAGGCTTCAGGTCATCAAAAAGGTCAGTGTGTGTGGTTGCAACAAAGACTGCTCTGCTTTCTTCGCGGGCAATCTTTTGGATGTTAAAAGAAACAATCTTGGCGGTGTCCCTGTCCAATGTGGAGCAGAACTCGTCCGCGAACCAGTACTGTTGGCTGGACTGTATCATCTTGGCGAGCCTGTAACGGTATTTTTGTCCGTCGCTGAGTTGGTTGTATCGGTGAACAAACAAGAATGCGTCGTTCAAACCAACACGCGACAGCAACGTTAAACCGTGGTCAAAATCTTTTCCTATTGTATCGATTAACGGCTTGTTTTGGTCAATGGTTATGTTGTTGATGTTCACTGTCTCATTTGCTAAGTCTTTTTCCAGTGCCCTTAACAGCACGCTTTTTCCGCTTCCGCTGTCACCTGTGATGTAAACGATGTCGTCTGGTTTGATTTTGAGTTCCACGTTGTCGTAGATTACGTGTTCTTGGAAATCATCCACTCCGATGCCAAAGGCTTCGGCGACTTTGATGGTGCGGTCGGTGATGTCGGTTCGTGTTTTGTATGAGATGTTAACATTGAATGTGCCTGTTTTGTGGTCAAAGCGTTTCTGAAGCCTTGTTATCTTGAACAGTTCTTTTACGCCCATCTGTTACCACGCTCTGACAAGTTTTGACGGTGCCTCGGTTTTACGTGTTGAAATGCACGCCAACGCCAGCGCCCAGAGTCTATCGTCATGTGTGCCCTCGGGGTGACTGAACCGTATGTGCCCATCTTTTGTGAGTTCATATTTTTCGCAGTGAACCTCGGCGATTAACTGGCTGTCGTAGGGAACTGCAAGTTTGCCTGTTTGCATAACCTCCCTTAGGTGACCAAGAATCTCCTCTTTTCGTTGAGTAGTTAAAACAACCCCGCGGGTGTTCGCGACGATGGTGGTCATGTCTTCTGTGACGTATTCGCCGATTCCTGTTTGGTCAACATAAACTGCTTCAATTGTGCAGTAACGGTCTGAAACGGCTTTCACGTAACCGATAACACTGGCATACGGCGTGCCCAACGGAAACCTGTGCAAATGAACCAAACACACCGTTCCATCGCTGCGAAGTTCAACGATTGCAACAACGCTGTAATCCTGTTTTTTGCCCAAATCCACACCGATGCAGAACCTGCCCGTCAAATGGTCTGTAAATGTTGCGTAGGTCAGGTTGCCGTTTACGCTTTTGGTGATAAGTTCCTGTGGGAAGTAACAGGTTTCGTCTTCTGCCCATTGTGCTTCCATCTCTCGTTGCCAGCGCCACGGGTCGCCTGTTAGTTGTTTTCTGATTTTTTCCAGAATCTGCTGTTTCAGTGGACCGCCTGGTTCCATGGCGTCTTTCCATGTTATATGAGATTTAACAAAATCCCCAAAGTCTGGGTGGTTGAATATCCTGTAAAACACGTGGTCTGTACTCCACGGGGTGCTGCTGCACACAAATTTGCCGTTTGTTGTTCCCAACGTGAAAAGGATTGCGTCGTACATTTCTTCGTCGTTTGCGGTGAAGTTCATTTCATCCCAGTAAACCAGATGCAGTGTCGGTCCCCTGATTGTGTCTGGGTTGTTGGGAAAACATTCGATGACGCTGCCGTTGCTGAAGCTGACCACCGTTTTGCGGGCGTTAACAACCAATCCTTTAGGCAGACACCGCAGAAACGCAGCTATTTTTCGTATAACCAGTTTTGCTTGGCGGTAACTGGGACCAACAACGCCAATCGACGTTTTTGGTTTGGTTAACCCATAATACAGCAGCAACGCCGCGATTATGTGGCTTTTTCCGCTTTGCCTGCACCAGCGGGCTGCAACAAACTGGTTGTCTAGAAAGTAGCGGGTTAACTGTTTCTGGTAATCTGTTGCCTTGAAACCCAAGGTTTGCTCAAAAAAGGTTATGGGGTCATCTTGCAGTCTGTGCTGTTTTTGTTCGATTTGTTGCTTGATTTTTTGCTCAAGCCTGTGGGTCTGCTTCTCCAAGTTGCTCATCGACTAGCTTCCTTAACTCGTCCAGTTTTTCCTTGATTTTGCCCGTGTCATACTCCTTGGCAATCATGTTGATGCTTCGGCTGATGTACGCGGCAAGGTGTGCCCACTTTTGGTGTTGTTTGGTTCGTTTGGTTCCTTGGGTCGTTTTGGTTGCTTGGTCATGTGCCATCTCCGCTAACACTTTCAGGTCTAAAATCAGGTCTGCGCGGACTTGTTGCGTGTTCAGGTCGAACTTTTTTGCTGTGCGTCTGATTTTCTGAAAAAATACTGTTTTCAACAATGTACCTCTATTAGTCTTCAAATATGTTCACGCCTTTTGTCCAAAGAATGTTCCAAGTAGTGTTCCAACAACCAATGTGATGGTTGCGAAGATTTCAGCGTTGAAGCTGCCCAGAAACATCATGTGTGCAACCTCCAGAACCGTTAACACCGCCAGCATCGCGGTTGCGGCTATTACCCCGTAGACCAAGGTTTGGCTGGGTGGGACTTCTACACGTTTTGTTTTCTGTCCCGATTTCACCATGACCTTTTTTGTGAACAGTTTCGAGATTCGTTCCTTCACTTTTTCCACCTGCATTTGACTTTTACGAAGGTTCCGCGTTTGGTTTTGATTCTCATTAGGTTCTTCTTGATTATTTCGTGGTACTCGTTTTCGAGGTCATCTTTTCTTCTGACGTTGACTTTTTCTATCATGCCAACTGGGATGCAGTTGTAAACTAGGTCGTAGGTTTTTTCGGTAATCTGGAAGATGTCCTTTAACAGAATCAGGTGCTTTGCCCGTTTGCCTTTAACGCCCACAAAATGTCCGATGCTGGCTACGGGCGTGTCAAAGTGCGGTTCACCGCCTTCGCCTGTTCTGCCCATGGCTTCGCTTGCGTCCAACCAGTACACACGTACCAGGTCGCCGAAACATAGTTTTTCTATTTGGGTTTTTTCTTGGTTTTCCATTTTATTGTCCTCTTTTATAACGTGACAACGAGTTGCTCCTGCTCTGCAACGTGTACAGGTAATCGGCAAGCAGGGGCGTTTCTTTTCCAAGCTCTAAAACAACTTCAAGGGTCTGAGTTGCTGCGTTTACCCTGTATTCAACGCTAACGATTCGGTAATCCGAGTCAACGTTCTCGTTTGGCAATGTTACATGAATTTTGTTGCCTGGCAACAGCGCCTCTGTGCCGTAATCCAGAACCGTGGAACGCAACGTTATGTAATCGGCGGGGCTCTCCAGATGCTCAAGCAACGCCTTAGCCCGCAGGTCACATTCGTTGTTGCTGTGAAGCTCTTCGTCCACTTCTACCAGTTCACGTAGCCCGTAGGCGGTTTGGCTGGCTGTTGGTTCCTGAGCGTCTAATGGACGTTTTGCTGTCCACCGTCCATCGCCGAAATGGAACATGTCCACCCACACGTCCCCGTATTGACCCGTTTTTTGGTTTATAATGAACCTGACACCTCGTATCAGGTCCCAGCGAAAACTTGTGGTGTTAAAGATGCTTTCCGTCCATTCATCTTGGTGGTTTTTGCCCATCTCCAGTTTGATTAGGTTCCACTCGTCGCTGTTTGTGATAGTAAAACTTCGCCACGCAACGTTGTCGTAGCCGCTGCCGTCATGCAACTCCACTGTGTGGTTCAATGTGTGGTTGGTGTCTGCTTTTATGGCAAAAACTAGGGCTGGGTAACTGTTTGCGTTAACGTAGCTGTCTGGAACCACCCACCAAAACCCGACATAATACATGTACTCTGTGCAGGTTGCTTTGACACAGTACGAACCCTGGAACACGTTGCTGGTTCCGATGCTCATGGTCGTGTTACCCGTTGTCGGCTCCCATTTACCAAGGCTGTGCTCAAGCCAGAACTCCACCTGTGTTAGGTCCTCGGTTATGGTGTCGCTCCATTTTTGTCCATCAAAATCTATGGGGTATGGTTTCTCGGCTGCGCCGTAGGTTATGATTCTGTTTCGTATCCGGTGAATGTCACGTTGAAACTCGCTGGACTCCACCGCATCCGCTAGGCTGACCGAGCATGTTTTGGTGTTCTTTGCAAAAAACGCGAACTTTGCGTCAGGTTCAACACGGAAATCAAACCCAACTACACCGTTTTTGTCTGCCGACGATGCAACGTATTTGATGACGTCAAAAACTGGGGTGTTCTCATACTCCAGCAACGTGTAAGTCGTATCCGTGTCCTCGATTAGCTCATTTGAGTCGCGGACATGACTTAATCCGACGTAGTAGTCCACTAAATCTTTGATTATGTCTTCGCCTTTCTGGTTCTCATACGTTTTTGTTATCACGCGGCGGAAAAGCCGTTCACCCCAGCAACGCCCCTTAACACGTAGGTAATTCTCCACCGCCGAGGACTCGCATGTTACCTCTTCGACACGTATAGTCGCAACCAGGGACAGTTTGTGCCCCTGCCAACGCTTAGGCTGCCGTCGACACCAACCGTTACTGGGTATGTTTGGGTGTATTTTTTGTCAAAATTCTGCAACAGGCACGAGAAACTTGAAACCTCGTTTGTGCAACCTAGATGAACCGTAAACTCCAACACGTCGCCCTGCGGGGGAGTAACTGAACCAAAAACCAGCGCAACAACAGGCAAACCCACGCTCATTCAACGCCCCTCCGCCTGAACGCGTCTTCTTCTCCTGTGCGGCGTATGTTTCGGCTGTAACCTGAGGTTTCTGTCCACGCAGATTTGTAGTTCTTCACCGAAGCAGTTGCGGAGTCCATCTGGGAAGCAAACTGCCACATCGCAGCACCAGCAGCAACAATCACCGCAACGCCTACACCTGTTAAGGCAAGAAACGTGGCATAACTGATGTTAAGTGCGTTCTGGGCAGCAGTTGCAACCCAACACGCCGCACTGTAAACCTTCTGGGCAACGGCAACGCCCACGCTGGTTCGCATAAACGTGCCCATAACCGAAACAACCATCATCGCACCGTTGAACACCTTGGCTTGCTCGGCATCCAGCAAACCAAACTGCTGCGCAACATAACCAACAGCAACACCAGCAGCACCCAAACCAGCAACAGCAGAACCCAAACTCTTAACACGCGCAGTCAGGGCTTCGGCGTCTGTTTGTATTCTGGAAAACTCGTTACTGGCACGGTTAACCGCCCTTACCGTAACCGCGATTTCGTTAAAACTCACAGACCCGCCTCCCGTTTCGCCGATTCGATGGCTTGGCTGATTACAGATTCAAGCTGCGGCAACGCCTCTTGAACCGAAGGAAACAGAAACGGACGAGCCCTCATGTAACGGGTACCAAACTCCACCGCCACCGCATACGTGGCATCTGCGCCGACCTCGGCAACCCAGTCGGTTACCTTGGCGTAAATCGAATTTCTAAGATTCCCAGTTCTAACCGGAACACGTTTTTCGGCAGACACCTTAACCGCTTCTGCCCATTCTCGGAGCTGCCTTTGTACCTGTTCGGTCATGCGGGCATCAAAACGGGTTAACGCCTGCTTGAATTCCTGTGTGCCCGATACGTTGAGTGTTATATCTAATGCCATTTTTGTTTCCTTTCCATTTTCTGTTTTTCTTGTTCTGCTTGTTGGTCTAACTCGTTGAGAATTAACACAAACTCTTGGACTGTTTTGGCGGATTGTTCCCCGAGCTCGGCTGGGGTGAACCCGAACTCTTTGCAGAGCCTGAAATCTGTGACTGCCCTGTGCGATTTTTGTCGTCGGATTGCTCGGATAAAAAACGGGTCTCATCAACAGAAACAGTGCATAACCTGTTCACGGTTTGGCTGAGCAACTCGCCAAACTCAAACGAAACCCCGTCCTCTTCGCTGAGCAAACGCTCCAACGTCAACGGCTGATTTGCTGGTTGCTCTTTTAGGCTAGCCCAGATGGTTTCTGCCTGTATCGAAACGTAGTCGCTTTTTATGACCTGACCCGTAACAGGGTGATACTTGGTGTACTTCTGGATGATGCGGTTACGTTTTGCCCAGCTTATCTCCTCGAACACGTAACTGCCAGCGTAGCATTCACCGAAACGGCGGTCAACTTCGACAACTTCACGCCTCAAACCATGTACCACCTAGCTGATTGCCACCGTTTTCGCAACAAACGGAGCCTTAACACAAACCAAATCCTCAACCCGCACAGGCGACGAAACACCGTCCCATTTACAGTTGCCAAAAACGGCTTTGTTGCTTGCACCTAAACCGAACTCTAAACTGAACTCCGAGTCACCGACTACATCGTCATATTCGTCTTTGGTTTCAAACTCAAACGTCAACTCCCCAACGCAGTTGCGGTGACGCTCAGGCAAATACTTAAGCAAATGACCATCCGTTGCCCTGATTACTGGAACACGTTTCAGGTTGTTTTCGATGGTAAAACGAAAATCTGTAACATGGTCAAGCGTTACGGCGTCTTTTTTGATGTAACTCTCGTAATACGGCACCGCACCCGAATGATCCGCGTAGGTTGCGCCGCTGATTTTATCCGTTCCAACAGTAACATCCTGTCCGATTAACTCAACAGTTGCTTTAAGTAAATCCTCCACTGAGCACTCAACGGTTACGGTGTTGAACCTGCAACCCGTGTACAGCAGATCAACGATGCCTGTTGCTTTCTCGTAGATTACCTCCACCGTTAACGGGTTCAAAGTTTGAACATTTAACAAAAAATCGATAGGCGACGCACCTGGAAGGTTATACCCGACCTTCAGTCCAACCTGCCGCAACCCCTTACGGATAGCCGCAAGGTCCCGCGAACCTGTACCACGTACCCTGATGTTTCCAGGGTTCAGGTCAGGTTCAACTGTTTCTGCGGTTGCCAAACCCGTCAACGAAGGATTTGCTGGTGTACTACCGTAGGTTGATTCCACGACATAGTACAGTTTTGTTTCATGGGCTCCATACACTGGTGTACTCATTTTTCTTTTCTCCTCCTTTTTTATGTGACCGTAATATCCTCAAACAACCAAGACTTGACCAAAAACTCCGTACGCCAAAGAAACGGCTTAAGGCGCAAATCATCTTGGTCCCGATAAGAAACAACATCCACGTAACAGATGCCCTCAACAGTTACCACACATTCTGCGTAGTCCACGTTGATTGTCGCTGGGGAACCACCGCTGCTGGGCTCTGCTGTACGGGCAAGAAGATACACGTAACCGTTGGAATCAACGTAATCCGTAAGCGGCGACTCCAACGTTAAGGAAAGCTCTTCGTCGCCGTCTGATGTGCCCGTTTGCGTGTTATCCCACGTGGATGATTCAGTGTTCCAAACCTTCAACAACACGCCGTTACCTGAAGGCGAAACCCCGTAGCCCTCAAAATTGAGTATTATTTTTTTGATGACCTTCTTGTTGGACTCCAGCTTGAAACAATGCAACACAAACGGG
>JBAZEV010000002.1:0-50528 GCA_041653695.1 Bathyarchaeia archaeon | reverse complement strand
GAGGCGGCAAAAAATTCAAGGCTGTGCAAACTGGGGGTCCTTCTGGAGGTTTCATCTCAGAAGAGTGGCTTGACCTTCCAGTAGACTTCGACGAACTTAGCAAAGTTGGCTCCATGATGGGCTCTGGAGGAATGGTTGTTATGGACGAAGAAACGTGCATGGTAGACGCAGCAAGGTACTTTGTCGATTTTCTTCTTGAGGAATCTTGCGGAAAGTGTACTCCTTGTCGTGAAGGATTGAGAGTGCTTTCGAAGATTTTGAAAG
Source organism: Bathyarchaeia archaeon (assembly GCA_041653695.1). GTDB lineage: Archaea > Thermoproteota > Bathyarchaeia > Bathyarchaeales > Bathyarchaeaceae > Bathyarchaeum. The sequence continues at coordinate 50,264 of JBAZEV010000002.1, read as the reverse complement.
ACATCTGTGAAGGAAAAGGAAAAACAAAGGACATACAAACAATCGAAGACATCGCCGAAACGATGCAGTATGCTGCACTTTGCGCGTTAGGCAGAACCGCCGCTAACCCAGTTCTCACGTCGTTGAAATACTTCAGAGACGAATGGGAGCAGCATATACAAAAGAAAATTTGTCCAGCCAAGGCATGCAAGGAATTGATAACTTACTTTATTGACTTTGAAAACTGTAAAGGGTGTCAAATATGTTTCAAAGAATGCCCAGTAGGAGCCGTTGAGGGGGATAAAGGTCAGGCCCAGTGGATTAACCAAGAAAAATGCGTAAAATGTGGAACTTGTTATGAGATGTGCAATCTTGATGCGGTGAAAAAACTTTCAGGTGAGCCAATTCCCTCGTTTATACCAAAACCTATGAAACCGATACGCAAAGGAGGAAAATAAATGAAGCAAATATGCACCTTAAAAATTGATGGAAAAGAGGTTAAAGCAGAGGAAGAAATGACTATTCTAGAGGCTGCAAAACTTCTAGACATTGAAATACCAACTCTTTGTTATCATGAAGGCTTGGAGCTCTACGGTGCCTGTTGCATTTGCAGTGTTGAAATTGAAAAACGGGGAAGAACACGTATAGTAGCCGCATGTTGCTATCCCGTTGAGGAAGGCCTAACGGTAATAACCAGGTCTCCCAAAATAGACAAAATAAGAAAAACGCTAATAGAATTAGCTGCAGTATCAAGTGGAGAAGACTCTGGCAAGCTTAGGGCATTAGCTCTTGAATACAACGCAGATCTCTCGCGGTTCAGTTCAAGGGTAAAGATGGAACCAACAAAATGTGTCCTTTGCGGGTTATGCATACGACGTTGTGTTGAAGCAAATTGGGATAGCGTCATCGGTTTTGTAGGCAGGGGAACAAGTAGGCGTGTCGCAATTTATCCAGAAAGGAAAGAAGTCTGCGCGAATTGTAATTATTGCTATGTAGTATGCCCGACAGGAAGAATAACGTCCACAGGTGTAGATCCACCATTCTCTAACATTGATGACATCCTCGCAGGGAGAGAATGATGTACAACACGTTAAATACTAAATTCAATACAGTATTGTGTCATCTAGACGGGGAACTAGAAAGGTACGGTTATACTCAGTTTTGGTGATGATGTCTGGTTAATGTTAGATTTTTATGAAAATAATTCGGTGGGTAGTAAAAGATGATTGACTATCTAGATAGGCAGATTGTGTCATACATGTGCAATGGTGTATACTCTTACAACGAGTTGGCGAAACTATGTAATGCTGGACGTAACACGGTCTATCGAAGAATTGGAAAACTTGAAAAAGAAGGCATAATTCGCAAGAGAATCATGGTAATCCCAAATTTTGACAAGTTAGATCTCTCAGCGATAGTCATCGGTGCTAATGTAAACATAGAAGAAACTGAAAAAACGATTGCATTTTTAAAAACTCAAATTAATGTCAAATTTCTTTGGAAAACATATGGTACCCATGACATAGTTTTCACGATGTTATGTAACAAGAATGACGTAGGAAAATGCATATACAAACTGAGAACTGAATTGGCAAAATTGAAGATAAACATAACAAAATTTGATACTTCGGGAAGCGTCTCATGGGAAAAAATTGATTTGAATCCTACATGTAATGATCAGAGTTTCCAGAACAGCAAATAACAATCAAAAACTAAACAAAATCATCTTTTGTATTGTTGCACAACTATGTCTTGATAACTTTGAATGTTTGTTCGTAGTAGCGGTGACCGTAGCTTAACGTGATTTGGTGGTAAATGTTTGTGCCGTCGATGACTTTTTCGAGGTTGCCTTCAACCAGAACGGTTTCACCTTTTTTTGCTTGGAGCCTGAACTCTTCCATGTAAGAGAATATGCGTGTTATGTTGTCAACTTTTGGGCCTTCAATGATTTCTTTTACTTCAATCGGGTAAACCGAAGGAATAAACGGCGCATTACTGTCATCCGTTACCTCGACAACCGCTTTAATCCAACTCACATGACAAATCCTTGCAAAATTGTTGAACTCATTAACGTTCTCTGCCCACGTTTTCACTGGCTCAAACTCGGCTTTCACGGTGCGCCCAGCATCTTTTGAATCAAAATAGGGGTAAATCATCTTCCGATGCTGATGCCAAAGATATTCCTTGAGGCTGTAGTTCACAAACTTCCAGTCCTTAGATTCAACAGATTTCATGTGGTCAAACTCGTTACACAAGGTTTTGTCTTCCTTGTAAAGGACATCAAGGGTTTCACATAGCTCATCCAGTTGCTTTTTTCCATAAACCGTGAAATCCAAATCCGAAAAACTTGGATGATAAAAACCATGTAACAAAGAACCAAACACCCCAAAATCGGTTTGTTTCAAGCTGGACTGCGCCAAAACCCGCGAAAACAAATCATGAAACGCTTTCAACAACACATCATCCGCTTTTCGGGCAAGAACATTCTGCAAACCAACCTCAGGCTGACGAACTTCAAAGATGTCTGGCTCGTTAACGCCCACCAAACACTTTTGCAGGGGTTCATAAAAAACGGTGTACTGTGGATACTTGTTCAAAACCAGTTTCATGCCCGCGTCTGCAAAAAACTTGTAATAAACAACAGCGTCTTTGCCACGCCGCGCACGGGAATTAGTTGATGCAAAAACCGTTGGCGATGCATACTCTGGGTCGCAGACGTACGCGCCTTTAGGGTGAAGATACCCGTAAACCCGAAAGATTATGCCGTCTTTGGTCAGTATTGCGTCGCGGTCGCGCAGCTTAAACAACAAAGCACCCTCAATAACCAAGCTAAAGGGGTTCAATATACTCTTTTTCACATGTGGCGGTACCAACAACCACGTGATAACTTATTTCTCCGATTTCAACGTTCTCAATACGCTCCAACTTACCCGAAACCTTCACAGCATCACCAGTCCGCGCAACGTTACGGTAATAACCAATCATCGATGACAAATGAATTGGAACCTGTTCCGCAGACAACTCGGAATCAGTATCGTCTGGTTGGTAATTCTTGATTGGATAAACTGCGGGACGGAACATGTTCTCTTTGTCGTCTACAACCACGGCGCTGAAGTTAACATGTTTAACAGGTGTGTACTTCAGTTGACCGTGCGGAGCATCAATTTCATCATATTTTCGTACAGCATTATACACGAAACGGCGGTCGTTGTAACGTCCCCGATGCAGCCGAGCAAAATCAATCTTCTTGGTACAAACATGCGTAAAAACGCCGTCGTCATCGGCTAACCGGTTAACCGCATCTTCCAGCTTCTTGAAGTTCTCAGAACCATAAACCACAAGGTCAATATCAGAATACTCTGAATGCATATTCAAACCAACAGAACCATGAATCCCAAACTCCGCAACAGGCACACTTGAGGCTTCTGATAACAACGTAACCAAATCAACCGCCTCCTGCTGAATGGCATCCTTGCTCTCTTTGTTGAATATCCGCTGCAGACATTCACCAGGCAGATACACCCGTTTAATCTGATTCAACGGAACACTCAGAACTTCTTTACCCCGGAACGGACAGCAATACAGGTAATGCGGAAAACTGTTACGCAATGTCTCCAAAAACTTCTGGTAATTTTGAGGCGTGTAAAGCTTTTCAGGTCTAGAAAGTTCCTTGCTGTCTAGGTTCCATTTCTGTTTAAGAAAACGAATAGGAAACAGGTGCGCATACTCAGAGGGAATATACTTCAGAAACGCAAAAACACGGTTTTCTGGGTGTTCATACCCAAAAACATAGAAAATAAAACCTTCATTGGTTAGAAGAGTCTCACCGTCGCGGGGAATCCAATCTTTTGTTGCCACGTAGTCCAGCCTCAAAGTAAAGACAGCAAAAAATGCATATTACTATAAGCTTTAAACATTTCCTGAAAAACAAAAACATGGGTGGGAGCCAACCCACCAAAAATGAGACAAAAAAAGTTACTGGTCAGAATAAGCATTCTCGTTAGTTATCGACCTACCGCCAGCAGCAATGGGATATGCTCCACAGGTTTTGCAGACAACAGCATTTTCGGCAACGTTCGAGTTACACTGCGGACAGGTTCGCGCATCAGGGTCTTCTGCGTGAGGCACTCCCACAACTTCGCGGTATGCTTCGTAGTAAACAAGTTGTTCTTTGTCACGGATAGTAACGTTGTCTGTTTCCATTATCTTCTTCTTTTTAGCGGCAAACTCTGAATCCGAAATCTTCTGAGCCATAAACGTAGGCAAAATCGTGGTACCAGAACCGACCTCAATTGGGTTTTTGTCCCGCCACCGAACCTCAGTTGGCAAAACATCCTCGTATGCCTTGCGCAGAATCCATTTTCCCCAAACTTCGCCGCGTTCTTCTTGAACATTGTATCTTGGGTCCATACTCATAGCAAACTTTTGCACATCAGGGTCCAAAAATGGTGCACGTACTTCGATGCCCAACGATTTTCCAAGAGGCACAGAAGAAAACGCCATAATAGCCCACATTTTCTGTAACATTTCAGTTAACTTTTCTTTGTTACCCACATGACGGTAATACATATGGTAACCAGCAAACAGTTCATCGGCGCCGTCGCCTGTAATCAGTTTTGTTGAGCCAAAAGATTTCGCGTACTTAAGCCCAATAGTTATGGTGATGCTGTTTCGCACTTCCATGGGGTCAAACGAGTTCAAGACTTTAACCACATGCGGAATAGCCTCAAAAACTTGGTCGGCACCAAATGCATTCAGGTGATGTTCCATGTTTACCCGCTTAGCCATTAGGTCTGCAAATTTGATGTCTAATGGGTTTGCTTCTTTGAAGGCACAGGTGAATCCTCTGATTCGTACATATTTTGAAAGTATTGTAGCAAGGATGCTGGTGTCTATGCCGCCGGAAAAGAGCATGTCTTCGGTCATGTTTTTCTTTACAGATTTTTCAAGTAAATCGCGGAGTTTGGCTGTGACTTCATCAACGTTTGCTAAAAGTGCTTCATTTTCTTTAGCGCTCATATAATACACCTTTATTCAACAGAAACTGAAAATATTACAGTTTTACATATAAATATTTCCCCACAATTGAAGGAAAAATGGATAAAAATAAAATGAGTTGAATAAACATTCACAAAGAAAGTTGCCTGAAGATGTTTAATCTCCTATGTTAAAAGTAGAAAGGCAAACAACAAAAATGAGGGCACTCAAAAATTCACAGAAAAAGCAATTGTTAATAGAAAAAACACCATCATATTTACATCCAACAACAATAAGGGATAAACATGGAGAACACATCTAACACGCCTTTTTGGAAAGCCAAGTCAGCATTCATCTGTTACCTATTTGTAGCAGTCGGACTAATTGTGGGCAGCATAATACTAGTAATAATACTGCTTGGAACAGGACTTGGCGTAGAGAACTTACCGTTTCCATCTGCATTATTATCGCTTCCAATAAACGAAGTGATAATACTGTCAATCACGTTACTACTCGCCAGACAACACAAAGCAGGACTAAAACAGCTAGGCTTCAAAAAACCAAACATTAAAACAATAATAATATTGTCCATTGCAGCAGTTCTACTTCTTTGGCTCGGAGGAGCAATTGCGTTAGTCCAAGAAACCATTGTTGGTCCAGACCCATCAACAGACATAGTTTTAGACGCAACATTACCCCAAAATGCACTGCAGTTAATCGCGTTACTTTTAATCTCATTCTTGTTAGTTGGACCAGCCGAAGAAGCAGCATTCAGGGGCTTTATTCAAAGAGGGTTGGAAAATTCGTATGGACCAAAAGTTGGTCTTGTGGTTGCGTCAGTAATGTTCGGGTTGTTGCATGGACTGAACTCTTTGATGTCTATAATCCCGGTAACGGTTGTCAGCCTATTTCTGGGATACATGTGGCAAAGAACAGACCGGAACACCACTGCACTGGCGTGGATGCATGGATTGTATGACGCGATTGCCATAGCGATAACCTATTTTGCGTATTCATAAACTCGTTGTATGAGGCACCGCTGTTTGAGGCCTGAACACATATGAGAAGCTTCAGGGACAGGGATTTTCTTCAAACAAAGGAGGGATTCTTCTTCTGCGTAGTCGGAACAATGCATCCCCCCGACAGGGTAGTTTCTTACATCAAGTATGTACCTTCGCAAACGGGAAACTGGGGAACAGACAAAGAAAAATTCAGCAGAATACTCCAAAAATATACGATACCTAACCTGCTGGAAACATTCAACTTCCTTAAACAAAATTACCCACAGTACATTTTCCATTCACCCGTGGACAACATCACGGTAACTGCGGTTCCGCTCCAAAACATTAAAACACATTACAAACCTGAACAAAAACTTGCACAACTAAGAGAAACAAAGCAGTTAGATTCACTGCAACAAAAACTGGTCAACGTCACCCAGCAACTGGAACAAATAAGCGGCATAAAGCAGGAAATGTTTGGAGTAACAGGTTCACTTCTTTTAGATATTCATAACCCAAAGTTTTCAGACATTGACATAACCGTTTATGGCACAAAAAACAGTTGGAAACTAAAAAACGCGTTAACCGAACAGGGTTCTAAAGCTCCAATCAAACGGTTAGAAGGAAAACAGCTTGAAGAGTGGAGCAACAAAAAGACCATGGATTACCCAGTCACAGCCAACGAAGCTTCGAGAATCTATGAAAGAAAATGGAATCTGGGACGGTTTGAGGATACGTGGGTTTCCATTCACCCAGTTAAACTCGAGAGTGAATTAACGGAAAGGTATGGACAAAAAACGTTCACACCAATGGGTCAAGTTACAATCCGAGCAGTTGTAGTAGACAACACGGATTCACTGTTTCTTCCAGCAGTTTACAAAATAAAGGATGCAGAATTCATTGAAGGCAAACAGCAGCACCCCGTTACCGAGGTAGTTGCCTACGAGACACTGTATGATAGCATAGCAGAAAACGGGGAAACAATACAGGTAAAAGGCAAACTGGAAAAAGTAAACGAAAAAGAAAACAGCCAACAACATTACCGAATATTAGTCGGTTCTGCTGAAGGCAAAGGCAAAGAATACATAAAAAGGATAAAATAAACCCAAAAATGGGTTTATTATAGATTCAAAGCTTCTTTTAGTTCGGCTTTATACGGACCAAGCTTACCGCCATAGTTTGGTGCAGTAATTTTTACAATACCAGGAACTTTAACTGCGGCTTTTATTCCTTCAGCCAACGCTTTTTTCATGACATCCAAGTTCAAGGTGTTTATTACAATCTCGTAAACGCTGTTAACGTCGGCTGACAGTTTAGTGTCTGGCACTTGACTTTTAAGAGTTGGACAGTACAACTGATTTGTTGACGCAGGAAGCTTATAATTAATTGAACCAACTTTTGACCCAGACCTGCATATGTGACCCGGAAAGGGCATAACTGCTCCGCGAACGTTTTTGGCTATAGAATCTACGGCGTTTTCGGTTGCTTTAAGTCCCGTTTCCCAATCTTTTGCCAAAAGCAACAACGCTCCACCAGCAACGGCTTTCATGACTCCAAAATCGTTTTCGATAACAAATTCGCCTTCCATAACGGGGATGCGCCAAACTTTTCTTCCAGCGATTTCATCACTTTTCTGGAAGCCGTCTCCAAAAACACGTAGGGTTCTTCCGATTTTCGCTCTTCGTCTTGCTTTGGGTAAAGCGTCAAAAACTGCTGTTGTTGGGCAAGTCATAACACATTGTCCAATTCTTGCAGCCATTTGCCCTTTTAGGGCTGCTCGTGAGCTGTGGTAAATCTGGATATATGCACCTGGACGTCCATCTGGTGTTTCTTTTGGGTCTGCAAGACGTTCAAGTGATGCTTCAGCGGGCGACATGATAATTGAAGATGCAAATCCGGTGGCAGTTTTTGCTGCGATTAGTGCCCATTTTTCGTTTGCAGCGGTTATTAGTACGCGCCCAACCCACATTGGGAACATTTCTGCGTATGTGTCCTCTATTTTTACGGGGTCTTCTCGTCCGGGAACTTTAACAATTAAGTCGTTACCTTCTTTTTTTAATAATTCAAGGTCTGCCATCATTTTTTGCTCCAATTAGTTTTGTTTCATCCCAATTCGAAACAGGTCTGGAACTATTTGTTGATGTTCTCAGCGTCATTTATACTTTTAGATGTTATGGTTTTTTAGTTCTTTGTTTTGAAAAAAACAACGTTTTCAGTGCATGCTCATGATACGGCCTTTTTGGCTCGTTCATTGTTGAACTTAAAAGCATTATAGGATTGCATTTAAACCGAAAAGTAAATAATCTCTGACGGCACATGGACGGTATGATTAAAGTGGGTCAATGTACATTCGGTCTCTCATTGGCGATTCGTAACAAATGGGTGTAAACAGTTGGATAAATTTACGGTGAAACCATTGAAAAAGAAGGCACAGACAATCAGGGAAGATTACGTACAAAAAATGAGAGACAACTACCTTCTCATTATGCTAACAATAATGCATGACCTTGTTGTAAGCATCGATAAAGATGGAAAGTTTAATTTTGTTAACGATGCCGCCGTTGAGTTTTGGGGTAAACCACGAAAAAAAATTTTGGGAACTCATTTCACAAATTATTTACACTTAGAAGATGTAAAAAAGGCAGTTTTTACGCTTCAAAGCCTGATTGAAAATCGGAACCAAGTTAAAGGGTTCATGCTCCGAGTAAAGAGCCCTAAAGGGTTTAGAACCGTAGCATGGAACGGGGTTGCAGTCTTTGACGAATCAGGAGACTACGTGGGAGCACAAGCAACAGGCAAAGACCTCACGGACATTATACGCAAGGAAGAGGAACTTAAACAGTCAAAACAACATTTGGACACGTTATTAGAAATCATGGAAGAGCCGGTTGTCATCATAGAAATGAACGGAAATATTGTAGAGATTTCACAATCAGTCGAAGAGACACTGGGATTCTCAAAAGAGGAACTTGTGGGAAGAAGTTTTCTTAACACCCATGCCACCACGGTTGAGAGCAAAACCATTTTGGCAAAAAATCTTGAGAAACTAAAAAAGGGTTTGTTTGTTGAGCCGCATCGCATTGAGGCAGTTACAAAAGATGGAAAAAAGAAACTGTTTCAATTGAGTACTGCACGCATAATCTACAAAGATAAACCAGCAATCCTCGGTATATTTCATGATATTACTGACCAGAAACAAGTAGAAAAGAAACTTCAAGAGTCCGAAGAACGGTTCAAATATTTTTTGGATAATGCTCCTGAAGCCATTTGGGTGCAGGATATTGCTGGAACTTTTCTTGATGGTAACAAAAAGGCAGAGGAATTAACGGGTTACAAGAAGGAAGAATTACTCGGAAAAAACATGTTGGGGATTCTTGTTCCACCAGAGTCTGTACCAGCGCTTATGGAAGCGTTCAAGCCAAACATGCATGGAGAAATAAGTGGGCTCCACGAGTTAGAATTGATGAAAAAGGATGGGACGCTAGTTTTTGTTGAAGCATCCACCATACCCGTTGAAAGAGATGGAAAAATCGAGATTATAGGCATAACACGGGACATAACTGACCGCAAGAATGTGGAACAAAAACTTAGAGAATCAGAAGAGCGCTACAGGAGGCAGTTTGAGGAGACGATGGACGCTATTTTCTTGGTTAATGCCAAAACAGGAATAATAGTTGATTGTAACCGTGCAGCCACAAAATTAGTTGACAGAACAAAATCAGAAATAATTGGTAAAAATTCGCAGATTCTTCATCCCCCAGAATCCAATGATGAAGTTGGCAGAGCTTTCAGACAGCGCGTCAAAGAAAATAAAGGGGATATTCTGGAAGCCCCAATTATTACAAAAAGTGGAGAAATCAGAACTGCTGCAATAACAGCTAACATCATTGAACTTGGAGATAAGAAAGTAGTTCAAGCTATATTTCGAGACGTAACTGAGCACAAGAAAATTGAACTTAAGTTACAAGATAGTTTAGGAAAGTTCAAAACAATTTTTGAGGGCGCAACTGATGGCATTGCTGCTATAGATCCTAAAACAATGAAATTTGTTCTCGCTAATTCCAGAATTGTCAAAATAACCGGTGCTCCTCTTGAAGAATTGCTCAAATCAACTATTCTTGACTATGTTCCCAAAGATGAGATACCTTTGACCGTTGAACGATTCCAGAAACAGTTGGCAGGAAAACTACAAATGGTCAGGAACCAAACCATTCTGAGAAAAGATAAAACAAGAATCTATGTTGATATCTCTGCGCAATTCATGAATATCGAAAACCAACAATACATAGTAGCATTTCTCAAGGATGTTACAGAGCAAAAGAAAGCACAAGATGCGCTTCAGGATAGTGCGAAGCGGTTTAGAGAGTTAAGTGAGTTACTTCCTGAAATTGTTTTTGAAATGGATTTAGCTGGACGACTCACATTCGTGAATAATGTTGCGTTTGAACGTTTTGGTTATTCTCAGAATGATTTTGATAAAGGTTTGACTGCTTTTCAGATGCTGATTGAAAAGGATCGCAACAGAGCCAAGAAAGTAATTACTAAAATATTGACTGGAACTGATGTAGGTTTTATTGAGTACACTGCATTGAAGAAAGACGGTAGCACATTTCCGATTATTATACACGCAACTCCTATTATTAGCGGAAATAGACCCGCGGGCTCAAGAGGATTAATTGTAGACATCACTGACCGCAAAAAAGCGGAAGAATTGCTCAAGAAGTCTGAGGAACGTTTCCGGAGCACTCTTGAAAGTATGATGGAAGGCTGTCAGATTGTTGATTATAATTGGCATTATCTATATGTTAATGATGCCGCCGCAAAGCATGGACGCTTGGTTAAAAAAGATTTTTTGGGTAAAACAATTATGGACGTTTATCCCGGAATTGAAAAGTCCGAATTGTTTTCGGTTTTCACCAGATGCATGAAAAAACGTGTGTCGGCAAGTATAGAAAATGAATTTACGTTTTCTACAGGTGAGAATGCGTGGTTTAAACTCAGCATAGAGCCCGTGCCTGAAGGTCTTTTCATATTATCCATAGATATTAGTGACCGTAAAGAAGTGGAAGAAGCGCTACGTCAGGATCGAGACATGCTTGAAAATATTACAGGCAATATTAATGCTGGGCTTGTAGTTGTATCGAAGGATTATGTTGTTTTATGGGCAAATGCGGTTCTAAAGAAATATTTGGGTGAAATAGAAGGAAAACAGTGTTACTCATCACTCAATCAGTTAGAAGATGTTTGTCATGGATGTGGAGTTAAAGAAGTTTTTGAGACCGGAAAAGACTGGGTTATTCACGAACAATTGGTCCAAACTCCAGACGGTCAAGACATCTGGTTAGAAGTTAATGCAACTGCAATCAGAGACGAACATGGAAAAATCGTTGCAGCATCTGAAATGTCCGTTGATATAACAGCTCGCAAAAAAATGGAAAATGAACTGAAAGAAAGTTTACTAAAATTTAGGACAATCTTTGAGGGAGCAACGGACGGCATTCTTGCTGCCGATCCTGAAACACGGAAATTTGCTTTTGGCAACCCTAGAATTTACGAAATTCTAGGTTATTCGTTTGACGAGTTACCCAAATTGACTGTTGTTGACATTATTCCCAAAGAAGATTTAGCTTTTGCACTTGAACAGTTCCAGAAACAGATTGAGAGAAAAATATCTATTAGTAGAAACATACCAATTTTAAGAAAAGACAAGACAGTAATCTATTGTGACATCAGTTCCAGACTCATGAAAATCGGAAACCAACAATTTTTAATAGGTTTCTTCAGGGACGTGACTGAACAAAAGAGAGTTCAAGAGGCACTTCTAGATAGTGAAGAGAAGTATCGAGCAATAATTAATACAATGAATGACTCAGTCTGGGTTATTGATTTTGATGGCAAATTCATTGATGTCAATGACGCCGCTGGAAAGAATTTGGGTTATTCTAGGGAAGAATTGCTGTCGATGGGAATTCTAGATATCGATGATGCCCTAACTCCGGAACAAATAAATGGTCTTATTGAATCAGTGAAAAAAAACAAAAAACTGGTCTTTGAAACAGCACACAAAACCAAAGACGGAAAAAAAATTCCGATTGAAATTAGCACAGGGCTTATAAAATACCAACAAAAACCTGCGATATTAAGCATTGACCGAGACATCACTGAACGAAAGAGGGCACAATTAGCAATAGATGCGGCTATGCACCAGTTGGAACAGTCGAACAAGGAACTTGAAAGTTATACATATGTTGTTTCTCATGACTTGAAGGCTCCTCTGAGAACAATACGGTCATTTGGCTCGTTCATACTAGAAGATTATGCACAAAGGCTCGATGAAACAGGTAAAGATTACCTAAACAGGATGATAAACGCGGCATCCCACATGGATACTTTGATTGAAGATTTGCTGGTTCTTTCACGTGTTGGACGAAAATATACTGAATTTGAACAAACAGACCTGAATAAGATACTAGAAGAAATTCAGCTTGACCTTGAAATGACAATTAAAGAACATAACACAACGATAGTTGTTGATAAACTCCCAGTTCTGCTTGTTCAAAGAGTTTGGATGAAGCAACTATTCATGAACCTAATCAGCAACGCATTAAAGTTTAACGAGTCGAAAACTCCGAAAATCGAAGTTTTGTATCAGGAAAATGAAAACGAACACTTGTTCAAGGTTCGGGATAACGGAATAGGTATCGAAGAAAAATATCAGACCATTATTTTCGACCTTTTCGAACGTGCCCCTACTGAAAAGAAGTATGAAGGAACTGGTGCGGGGTTATCAATCTGTAAGAAGATTGTAGAACAACTTGGAGGAAAAATCTGGGTTGAGAGTACACCCGGTAAAGGTAGTACATTCATGTTCAACATACCAAAAGAAAAGAAAAAATCAGGGGAGGAATGAAATGGAAAATAAAAATAAGTCTATAATAGACCAACCAATTCTGTTAGTTGACGACAACCCAGACGATGTAATGATAGCCAAAAGAGCGTTCACCAAATCTCAGATTCATAACAAGGTTTTCGTTACTGAAGATGGAGAAGATGCGATTCAATTCTTGCGTAAACAAGGAAAATACATCGACGTCCCAACAGCGGGTTTAGTAATATTGGACTTGAACATGCCAAAGATTGACGGTTTTGAAGTCTTGAAGACAATTAAAGGAGACGACAAACTAAAAAGCATTCCAATAATTGTTTTGACTTCTTCGAGCAGACCTGAAGATATAGAACGCGCATACAAACTAGGATGTAACAGCTTCATTGTAAAACCAGCAAGTTTTGAAGATTTCATTGAAGCAGTTATGGAAATCAAACGTTACTGGTTAACGATTTCTAAAATACCATAAAAAAATAAGGAGGAAGAAATATTTGACCGAAATGAAAATTCGAATACTACATATCGAAGACAACCCTGACGACCAACTGATTCTAAAACGTTCACTCACCGAAAAGATGCCAACCAAATTTGAGTTAACCGCCACAGACACCGCTGCAAAGGGTTTAGCGAAACTTGAAAAAGAAAACTTTGACATAATAATTTTGGATTACAGATTGCCAGACATGACCGGCATCGAAGTTGTTAAACAACTACAAAAAAAACACAACAAAACACCGATTATTTTAGTCACAGGCAAAGGAAGCGAAAACATTGCAGTAGAAGCAATGAAACTGGGTATACGAGATTACATGAACAAAGATGAAATTGCCTCAACACGTTTAATTGATAGCATCAAAGAAATATTACTTGCCTCAGCGTTACCTGAAACAGTAAACATCGAAACAGCAAAAGCAATCCTAGACCTTTTCGCTAAAAACCCAGTTATACAAATAGAATCAACAAATATTTTAACAACAAACCCAGAAAGCGAAATCCCCACTGAACAACTTGTCCCAACGTTGAAAAGCTTCGCAGAAATAAAAATTTTAGAAGAAGAACATTCCCGTTCAGTAATAGTTTGCCCAGACTGCGATGTTGTAACATCTACACTCTATTTAGAGTGCCCTGAATGTGAAAGTTCCCAGATGACTAAGGAAGAAGCACTCGAACACTTCGACTGTGGCAACATCGATTTCAGATCCAAATACGACAACGGCGAAGGCAGACTAGTTTGTCCCAAATGTGAAAAAAAACTCAAAGTAATAGGTGTTGACTACAGAAAAATCGAAAACTGGTACAAATGTTCCAACAAACATTTCTTTGGTCAACCCAACTTCAAATTTGGATGTTCTAAATGTAGCGGACGATTCACATTAGAAGAAACAAGAATAGACATGTTACATAACTACAAACTAACAACAAGTGGACTTCAAATGTTAAAACTCGGAGTAAAAGCCACCCAATTAACCGAAAAAAGCCAAGATAAAAAAGCCAGCCAAAAAACTTGAAAAAAATTTGGTCGTTAAGGCATGAATAACAAAAAGTTAATAGCAACTGCTATTGTGTTAGCGTGTGAACTGGTTTTAGTAGCTTTTGTTATACCAGGTTACATCGCATGGATATGCCTAATCCTAGGAGCCGCAGCGGCTTCATATTTTCTATTTGCTGCCCGGAAAGCTCATAACAGCAAAATTAGGGAACCTTCAAGACACATCACAGTACTCGCGGTTTTGTCAATGCTCATAATTCCAGTAATTGTTGGTTGGCTCACGTTGTATCTTGGGTACCTTTCGATTGCAACAGCACTTCTTGCAACGGCTTTAACTGTTGAGTTTTTCTCAAATTATCTTGCACTTCCACTCTGCGTATACCATCGATATCTAGAATTGAAAATGAACCTAACGCCCATTCAACATTGGCCTTTGGTTACCCTAGTTGTTCCAGCTCACAACGAAGAAAAAGGAATAGAACGTTGTCTTGACGCAATCTTAGAAATTGATTACCTGAAAAAAGAGATCATAGTAGTTGATGATGGTTCCACGGACCGAACGTACCAGTTGGCATTGGGTTACAGATCAAAAGGAGTAAAGGTGCTTCGTAGAACCGAGGCAGGTGGAAAATCGGGTGCATTAAACACTGGAATATTGATTGCAAATGGCGAAATCATCATAACATGTGACGCAGACAGCATGATTGCCAGATCAGCACTTCGAAAAATCGTAAGCAGATTCCAAGACCCAACAATCAGTGCAGTGGCAGGAAACGTGAAGGTTCTAAACAGAACAAACTTGGTAACAAAATGTCAGGCACTTGAATACATAGTCAACGAAAACATTTACAGAAGGGTCTTCGACATTTTCGGTGTAGTACCAGTGGTTCCTGGTCCATTAGCTTCTTTTCGGAAACGAAGCTTAAAAGAAATTGGCTTCTACGACAGGGATACATTAACCGAAGATTTTGACGTCACGATCAAGCTTTTGAAAACAAAAAGGGTTGTGCAAGCATTAAGTGACGCCTATGTTTACACCGAAGCCCCCAACACATGGAGAGATTTTATCAAACAGAGAACAAGATGGAACAGAGGAACATTCCAGACAATAATAAACACAGAAATGTTTTTGGAAATCCACGATTTGGATACTTGAGAAACTTGACGTTCCAATATGTACTACTTTCAATGGTGTTTGTTCCGTTCGTTTCTGTGGTATCAATTATCGTGATCGCAATTGCAGTTTTAACGGGGTATGGAATGCAAGCACTAATTGTGATGCTTGTTTTTATGCTGATTCAAACCACATATAGTTACTTAGCAGTGGAAATGGACAACGAAGACATGAAACTTCTAATTTATTCGCCACTATTCGTTGTAGGCTTCAAGGAACTAAGAAATTTCATCAAAATCAAGAGCCTTTTTGATATACTCTCAAAACGAGAAATGAAATGGGGAACACTAAAAAGAATAGGCGCACCAGAAAAAACTACTTAGACAAAATGTTGGTTAATTTTGTGGGCGGTTAAACAGGCTGAACTATATCTGAAGATTTTTTGTGTTCACGTTCTTTCTAAGAAACCTTGTTTCTAACAAGTATATTACAGAGAGGTAAATGAACATCCAAGCTATGAAAAAGAATTCGCCATAAAATTCATGAAATGTTGCAGCTAATGAGGCTCCACTGTTGACTCCTGCTAATAGAATTGCCACAATACGGAGTACATTAACAAAAAATGTTCCAAGCGCACCGGTTACAACATAAATTATTTTTCTTGTTCGCGTTATGTTGGTTCCCCTGAGAAAGAGCATAATCATAAAAGAGTAAATGAATAGGCTGTGGCTGCCGGCACATGACCAAGATACAATAGCTGAGTAGGTACTGGTCGCCGATGAAACTGTTAAACCAAGTCCGTCTGCTCCGCCGGGGAATGTTTGTGTTCCGTATCCAAACAGATTCAGTAATGAAGAAGCAAAAAATACGGTTACTGGAACAAACGACTGCAAAACAGTGAATGTCCCGTATGGGTAAAACGTGTCAATCATATAGAATATGCCAACACCCGCCAAAAAGAACGATGATACAGCTAAGGTTTTGAGCCCCAGACGTCCATACAAAAGCCATATTGAAACCAAAAAAAATGTTGCAAAAAGGACATATTCAAACGAAAACGTCCAAGAATGGGTCAGGTACCATTCGCCAAACTGTGCTGATGGAACCCCAACAACGCGTCCAAGCTCTATGATAGCATCATACAATCCGTTGTTTAACGCAACAGCGTAAACAGTTGGCAGAACCAGAAATACAGAGGTTACAACAGATTTCAGGTTTAATGTAAGTGTTGGAGTTTCTTTGAGTTTTTTCCAACCCAGAGAGGTCTCTAAAACGAGCAACCACAAAAACAGAACGAAAGGTGCTCTGCCTTTCCACAAGTAATCAAATGACCCTGCATCAAACCGGTAAAGAATAACCAAAGGTACAATAAACGCCAAGAAAAAAAGGCAGGTCTGCAAAACAAAGCGTTTGTCTTTTCCGAATAGGGTTATCTTGAGTTGTTCGACAACATTTGTTAACATGGTAGTTTTGACTTTCCTCGGGTTTTGATGCAACACAGAAGATAATTTTATCACAATTGCACTAGATATATCATTTCCATAAATCCAAGGTTACTTCGTTTTTTCAGCAGATTCTTTATTCTCTTTAAAGTCCAACGACACCGAATTAATACAAAAACGTTGACCAGTAGGCACGGGACCATCATCAAACACATGCCCCAGATGACTACCACACTTTTTGCAGGTAACCTCGGTTCGGTGCATCCCAAAACTGTTATCAGTTATTAGTTCTACACTATCCTTAGAAACAGCGTTCCAGAAACTTGGCCAACCCGTGCCCGAATCAAATTTTGTGTCAGAACTGAAAAGCGTGTTTCCACAAGCAGCACAGACATACATTCCAGTTTTCTTGTTTTTCAAGAGTTTACCAGTAAACGCTGGTTCAGTTCCTTTTTCACGCAAAACATGAAATTGTTCAGACGAAAGAACGTTTTTCCAGTCTTTTTCAGTTTTATTTACATTTGTTTTTAAGCTGTTCACCTCCCGTTAGGTGCTAAATAAACAAAAATGTTGACAAACAACGGTGTTACAAAATGTAATAGCTAATGTTTCTTTAAAAATCATATCCATTTAACAGGGGAAAATCATTGCTTCTCGGATATTCAAAGAATAATGAACTAACTTTTATTCCTGAACAGACATATACTAACATGCCGGATGACGAAAAGGCATTAGCTTGACGTTTCAGGATGAAATCTCAGAGTTACTCCGACGGCACCTTTGATTAACCGTTTTTATACCACAAGGTTGTCCACATCAAAGCGATACCTGTTAAGGATTGCATTCCAACAAATCCTAGGTTCAACGGAAAAGATGTTACTGAAACCACCCAAACCGAAAAGATAACCCACATCACCGCAAGCCACGATAGCACAATTTTGTTTGAAAACTGCATATGTCATCGGATGTCACGTTGTCGTTGCTGAATACTAAAAAGCTATGAACGAAGCATATGTACTCAAAATACTGAATCTAAAAAGAACAAAAAAGGTTAAACGGAAACCACACAAAAAGAGGGCTTCCGGACAGGTTTAATGGTTTTAGGCTAGTTTTTTGCCTAGGGCATAAGCAGTCTTGTAATCCACTATTCCGCTAGGAGACTCAACTGCCTGCTTGAACATTTCGCCTTCAATTTGGATTTTAAGCGGACCTATTGCCAGAGCTCCGATTCCAAATTTGCCAGGAGAAAATTCTTTGTCTTTTTGGGTTGCTTTCAAGCCTTCAATACCCAACGGTGGAACTGCGTTGATGTCTCCAAGAACTTTGACGTTCTTTCCATATTTCTCAAGAACCGCCATAGGCAACAGTTGAATTCCCGCAGCACCACATGCCAAAACAAGGTCAGCATCTTTGATGGAGTTACCTGTTTCTTCTGCTGTTGCTGCTTGGACACCACATATCTGTTTTGTTCCAAGTTCTTCGTTAATTTTGTTTGCTGCTTCCAAGGCACGGTCCAGTTTGCGTGAAGTAAGAACAACATTTGCGCCTTCACTTGCGTATAGTCTTGCTGCAACCACACCAACGGGTCCAGTTCCTGCCAAAAGTGTTACAGTTTTTCCTTTGATTTCTCCGAATCCTTTTGTTTCGTAAAGTTTCAGGGTTTTTACTACCGCTGCGGATGCGGTTGTGTTTGATCCTCGGGGGTCAACTATTACAGACATTTCGAATGGTGGAAACATGGATTTCTTTATTGCTTCAAGTATTTCAAGGCCTTTTTCGACGTCTTGACCGCCTATGAATACTTTGGTGAATTTTGCTCCGTCAGGTCCTCGTGGGAACATGGCGTCTTGGATTAGACGTTGTGCGTCACTGACTTCAACGCCGCTGTAGCTGATGATTTGGGCTTCTGGATATAGGTCAATGGCGACTAAAATGTCAAAAGGGCTTGCGTATTTGTCTGTGTCTAAGAATATTATTACATTTTTTCGGCTTGACAAGGCTTGTAACCTCAATTTTTAATGAGATGTAGTCTTGTGTAAGCGCATTTATGTTTTTTGTAAAACTAATTAACCAGAAACCAAACAAGATATAATATACTAACAGCCCATGTAACCAACAATAAATGGGTGACATTTTTTGCTTAAACTATATAACACATTAACCCGAAAACTTGAAACGTTCGAACCTAACGAACAGGGAAAAGTGAAACTAGTCACCTGTGGACCTTCAATTTACCAGATGCCACACATTGGGAACTACCGCACATTTGTTTTCGAAGACGTTCTGCACCGTTACCTTGAATACCGTGGCTACAAAGTGGAACGCGTATTAACAATCACAGATGTAGAAGACAAAGCCTTAGCAGAAGCAGAAAAACGTAACATCCCATTAAAGGATCTTACAGACGAAAACGTGAAACATTTTGTTGAAGAACTAAAACACCTCAAAGTAAAGATTCCAGAGTACATGCAAAGGTCGTCTGCCACCGTTGAAGAGGCAGTTAATGTCATTGAAATGCTACTGAAGAAAGGTGTTGCGTATTGGCACACTCATGAAGGCAGAAAAAATATTTATTTTGACCCATCCAAGTTTGAGGGTTTTGGGAAACTGTTCAGGTTAGATATGAGTAAATGGCCTAAACAAAAGAAACGTTTTCACCAAGATACATACCCGGGTATTCAATGGAATCTTGGAGACTTTATCCTATGGCATGGCTACAAAGAGGGCGACAAAGTATACTGGGACACAAAAATTGGCAAAGGCAGACCATCATGGAATATTCAAGACCCCGCAATGCTTCCTGTAACGTTTAATTTTAAAGCTGATATCTGGTGTAGCGGAATCGACAGCACTTACCGTCACCACGATTACATAATTGCTATAGCAGAATCGATTACGGGTAAACCGTTTGTCCATTACTGGCTTCACGCTGGACATTTGATGTATGAAGGAGAAAAAATGTCAAAACGTAAAGGCAACATCCATTACCCCAAGGATTTGCTGGAAAGTGAATGTAAATGGAATCATATCAGGTTCTTTTTTATTTACGGGCACTACAGGCATAAACTGGATTTTGCGTTCAAAAAATACACTCAAGTCTGTAAAGACCTAAGAGAATTCCGAGAGATTGTAAGCAGACTGGAAGTTGCTGAAAACGTTCAGGTTCAGTCAAGCAAAAAAGCCAAAGAATTAGTGAAAAAAATTAAGACCGATTTTGAGGAAAACATGAATAACGACCTTCAGGTGAAGGCTGCTTGTGACGCGATTTGTAAAACGGTTTCATGTTTAGTGGAACTAAATGAAAAACAGTTGTTAAGCCATGAAGATTCTAATGCTGCTTTGGCACAACTAAAAGAAATTGATTATGTTTTTCAGTCCATTTTCTAGTAGGGGAAATCGGATGTGACGAAAAAAAGGGAACGAATAATTTTTCATGTTGACATGGACCAGTTTTTTGCTGCAGTAGAAGAAAGAAAAAACCCTGCTATCAAGGATAAACCCGTTGTTGTGGGCGCGGACCCAAAGGAGGGAACAGGTAGAGGCGTTGTTAGCACATGTAACTATGAAGCCCGAAAATATGGCATAAAATCTGGTATGCCAATAACTACAGCGTGGAGACTTTGTCCAACCGCAGTTTTTGTTTCAGTAGATTACCGTTTGTACCAGAGGGTCTCAGCAAGAATTATGGCAATACTGCAGGGTTACACAGACAAGTTTGAACAATGGGGCTTAGATGAAGCATTCTTGGATGTTACCAGTCGTGTCAACAATTTTGAGGAAGCAAAACAGTTAGCAGAAAAAATAAAAAAAGAGGTATATGAAAAGGAAAAACTGACATGCTCCATAGGTGTTGGACCTAACAAACTTGTGGCTAAAATCGGCAGCGATTTTCAGAAACCTGATGTGTTAACAGTTGTCACTAAAGAGGATGCAGAGGCGTTTTTGGCTCCACTGGGTGTGCGTAAACTGTTATGGGTTGGCAAAAAAACTGAAGCAAGACTCAACAGTATGGGAATCAAAACTATCGGTGATTTGGCTAACTATGACCCATCTGTTTTAACTGAAAAGTTTGGTGCTGGAGGTGCTCAGTTGTATCTTTCAGCTCGTGGAATAGACAACAGCGAAGTTCAGGAACATTGGGAACGAAAATCCATGAGCCGTGAAGTCACATTTGAAGAAGACACAAACAATTATGCACTAATCTTTGAAACGCTGGAAGCAATCGCAAAAGATTTACATGATGAACTGGTGGCAACACATTTTACGTTTAAAACAACTACTCTGAAAATTAGGTACGAAAACTTTGAAACCCACACGCACGGCAAAACATTACCATTTTTGACAGATAGACTAAGAGACATTCAAAAGAGTTCCATAGAGTTGGTACAGGATTATTTGAGTCCTGAACGAAAAATTCGTTTGATTGGTGTTCGGCTTTCGAACCTGTTCTCAACTAAAGAACAAACAAGACTCTAACTAATTAACTAAACTCGCAACTGAGAAAAAGGTTAAACAATAAGAAACACGATTCAATCGGTAGCAATATTCAATAGGAAAAGAAGAACAATAAAAGAACGGTTTTATGTTTAAGAACCAAAAAGTTGTCTGTTTTTGATTTTTAAGTTACTATATCCGTTTTGAATCGACGAAAAACCAGTAACGTTAATAGGTTGTACAGGGTAACTTTTTTTCCAAGTGATAATGTTGCCAAAAATGGATGTTTTGATTTTAACCGGTCGAAGTCTTAACCAAGGCAGAGGCAAAGAAATGGGAAAATTATCAGATGTTTACATAAAAGACGTGACCGAAGTAAAAATTGACGCCCAAGACATGAAAACTTTGGGCATTGAAGAAAACTCCAACGTTAAACTTACCACTCAATTTGGAAGCGTAGTTTTGCGGGCGGTTACTTCCCGTGAACTTCCACATCCAAAACGGGTTTTCATCAGTTATGGTCCATGGGTAAACTACATTGTTGATTACCGAACCCATGGAACAGGTATGCCGTCAATAAAATGGGTAACTGGAACAATCGAACCAACACCCACAGAAAAAGTTCTAACTATAGACCAAGTACTTGCGGAGCTTAGAACAAAGTAAGAGGGAAACGAGAAATGAAAGAACTAATAATCAAAAACGGTTTCGTCTTTGACCCCCTGAACAAAATAAACGGAGAAAAAATGGACATCTGCATCCGAGACGGAAAAGTTGTAGAATCCGTCAGTGATAAAGCAGAAGTCGTTGACGCTTCAGGCCTGACCGTAATGGCAGGAGGCGTTGACATGCACAGTCACTATGCGGGTGGTGAAGTTGATACAGCGCGTATGCTGAGACCAGAAGACCACTACAAAGATGTTGTGGCTAAAACAGCCATTACACATTTAGGAACAGGGCGCTCACTGCCCTCAACATACATAGCGGGTTACCGTTACTCCAAGATGGGTTACACAACCGCTATGGCTCCGTCAACTGTTGCCCTGCAAGCACGTCACGTTCACGAAGAACTGGCTGATACACCAATGTTAGACAAAGGTGTATACACACTGTTAGGAGATTGGTGGTTCAGCCTAGAAAACATCAGAGATGGATTAATCAAAGAAAATGCTGCACACTTAGCGTGGATGCTTAAAGCTTCACGGGCGTATGCTATTAAAGTTGTAAATCCTGGAGGTTTGGAGTCTTGGGGCTTTGGACGCAACATGCGAAGTATCGATGATGTTGTACCAAACTTTGGAATAACACCACGAGAAATCATTAGGGGATTAATCAAAGCCAACACACTTCTTAATCTACCTCACACGATACACCTTCACACAAACAGGCTAGGACAACCTGGTAACTATGCAACATCTCTAGAGACAATGAAGGCAGTAGAAGATTTAGCAAAAGATGACAAACCAATTCTCCACATTACTCATATCCAATTCTGTGGATACGGTGGTGATGATTGGACATCTTTTGGTTCTGGCGCAGAAGAATTGTCAAATTATATGAATGCTCACAACCATGTTACAATGGATACGGGTCAGGTAATCTTTACAGACACAACCACGATGACCGCTGATGGCCCAGCCCAGTTTTATCTTTCCAGCTTAACTGGCAACAAGTGGATTAACCATGATGTAGGCGCAGAAACATCTGGTGGAATTGTTCCAATCAGATACAAACGAACAAGCCCGATAAATGCAATACAATGGTCAATCGGACTTGAAATGTCGCTTCTAGTTAAAGACCCATGGAAAATATTCATGACAACCGACCATCCAAACGGTGGACCGTTCACTAATTACCCCAAGGTTTTGGAGTGGTTATTCAGCCGCGAAGCAAGAGAGAAAATCTTTAACAAAATAAACAAACGAGCAAAACGAAAAAGCTTGCTACCTACAATTGACCGCGAATATACACTGTATGAGGTTGCAGTTGTTACACGTGCCGGAACAGCAAAGGCGTTAGGCATGAAAAACAAAGGGCACCTTGGTGTTGGAGCTGATGCTGATGTTGCAATCTTTAACATTAACCCAGAACGGCTTGACATCGCTAAGGAATCTGTTGTAGCCAGAAAGGCGTTTGAGAATACGGCATACACAATTAAAGGCGGAGAGATTGTAGCCAAAGATGGCGAAATCCTGAAAGAGGTCTTCGGAAAAACTTACTGGGTTGACATTGAAACAAAGATGCCTGCTGATCCAACAGGTGAAATCCAGCGGAAATTCAAGGATTATGTAACAGTCGAATACGAGAACTACCCAATACAAGAAGGATTCATACATTCACAAAATCCAATTCCAGTTAAAGCGGAGGTCTAAAAAATGGTTACTTTAGTTCCAAAATATTTTTCCAGATATCCAATTGAAGGAAAAAGTATAACCCCTGACATCTTTGCAGGTAAATCAGTCAAAGAAATCGCAGAACTAGAAGCATGGGAAGGAAACCGCAAACTAACACTAGGCGACCTTTTTGAAATAAAAGCAGACAACACAACCACGGAAGAAGTCATAATAAACATCAAAGGAAACGCAAGTAAAGTTCGAAACATCGGCGCACAAATGACCAAGGGACAAATAATTGTCGACGGTGATGTTGGCATGCACGTTGGTGAAGAAATGAAAGGCGGCTCAATTATTGTCACTGGCAATGCTGGTTCATGGGCTGGCTCACAGATGAAAGGCGGAACCATCGAAATCAACGGCGATGCAGGAGATTACATTGGCTCAGCATACCGTGGAAGCGACAAAGGAATGAATGGTGGAACAATCATTATCCACGGAAATGCAGGTCACGAAATTGGCAACTACATGAGAAACGGGTTCATCAAAGTAATGGGAAGCGTTGGATTATTCGCTGGTGTTCACATGAGAAATGGAACAATCCTTGTTCTAGGAGAATCAGCCCGAAGAGCCGGTGGACATATGACTAACGGAAAAATAATTCTCGTTGGACCAACCGAAGACGTCTTACCATCGTTCTCGATTGAAGAAATCAAAGCATCAGTTAAAGCTGAAAGCGAGAAGGTTGCAGGTCCATTCTATGTATTTTCGGGTGACAATGCTACGGATGGAAAAGGAAAACTGTTTGTTTCCAAGGCAAACAATGCACAGTTAAGCACCTACGAAAAGTACTTGGATGAAGAATAAAAAAAGGGGCCAAATACAGTTGACAACTAAAGTGTGTGTTAACCAACTAGCATACAATCTTGCAAAAGAGCTCTGTGACAACGCCAAAGAGTACTGTGTTGCAGTCAAAGAATCTGTGTCTGGTGCAACATTGATTGACGCAGGAATTGAAGTCAAAGGCGGTTATGCTGCGGGAAAAATAATTACAGAAATCTGCCTTGGCGGATTGGGAACAGCCCAGATAGCCTACAAAAACTATGAAGACCTAGACCTGCCATCCATTATCGTTCACACAGATTACCCAGCAATATCGACTTTGGGTTCTCAGTTTGCGGGTTGGCAAATCAAAGCCGACAAATACACTGCAATGGGTTCTGGTCCAGCGCGGGCAATATCGTTAAAGCCAAAAGAGTTGTACGAAAAAATTGATTACAAAGATACCTCAGATGTTGCAGTTCTTGTTCTGGAAACATCCACTGAACCACCAGAGGAAGCAATAACAAAGATTTCCTCTGCATGCAACGTTGACCCAAAGAATCTGGTTTTGGTTCTTGTGCCTACTACATGTGTTGCGGGTTCGGTTCAGATTTCTGGAAGAATCGTTGAAACTGGATTGCATAAACTCACGGAACTGGGACTTGACCCCAAAGTAGTAACACACGGTTGCGGGTACGCACCTATTGCACCGGTTCACCCTAAAGTTGCTCAAGCTATGGGACGAACCAACGACGCCATAATCTACGCTGGTACTGCATATTACACAATAAATGCTGAAGACGAAGAAATCAAAGCATTGCTTGAGAAGGCACCTGCTTCAAAGTCTAAGGGTTACGGTAAACCGTTTATGGACATATTCAAAGAAGCAGACTACGACTTCTACAAGATTGACCCCGGATTGTTTGCTCCAGCAATTTTTGTGATTAACAACGCAAAAAGCGGAAAAACATTCCGAGCCGGAAAAATAGATGTTGAAGTCTTTAAGCAGTCAATAAAACTGCAGTAACCAACTATTTTTTGTTTTCTTGCCACCTTTTGTAAAGGTGGTTTTCTATTTCTAAAAGGTCTAAGATTCTTCCGACAACAAAATCAACTAAATCTTGAACCGTTTGTGGTTTATGGTAAAACGCAGGCATTGCAGGTAAAATGAATGCGCCTTGTTGTGAGAGTTCCATCATGTTTTTTAGGTGAATTGTGTTCAGGGGTGTTTCTCTTGGTACTAGGATTAGTTTTCTTTTTTCTTTGAGCATTACATCGGATGTTCGTAAAATCACGTTTTCTGCAAAACCGTTGGCGATTCCCGCGATGGTTTTCATGCTACATGGAACAATTACCATTGCATCTGTTTTGAATGACCCACTGACAATTGGAGAATCCCACTCGTTGTTGGCATAAACGTGGTCTGCTAACTGTTCCAGAGCCTGTTTGGTAGTTCCAAGTTCATGTTTTATTATGTGTTCTGCGGCTTCGCTGAGCACAAGGTAAGTTTCAATTTCTGTGTTATGTAACACTTCAAGCAACCGTTTTGCGTAGATAACGCCGCTGGCTCCGGTTATCGCTATTACTAGTTTCAAATAAGCACCTACAGTACAACGTGTTTTGGTTTCACTAAAGGTTTTTGGGAAACCGATGACTAGTCGGTTTTCGCTTCAACAAGTCCTGGAAATCTGCGCAAAATAATTAACCCTAACGATAACGAGGCGGTCAGGTCGATTATTCCTTGTATGATATTCCAGAATGCTACTTCACCGATAAATGCGCCTAATCCGATAAGCCCTAATGAGTTTCCAAAGAAGCTGATGTTTTGTGTGCTTGAGAACATTCCAACGATTATGTCAGGTGTTAGGTTGTAGAAAACTGGTAAAGCAAAGTAGAAGTTAACAATTACAGTAACCAGTGCTCGTATTGTAAGTGCGATTATTCCTGCTAAAACAAATAAGCGCTTGTTTTCAAGAATCTGTTTTGTTCCACCAAGTTTCCATGCAAAAACAGCGGGAATCAAAAACATCCAAACACTTGCAAGTGGCTTCATTATTGCTCCAACCGCACCACCTGCAAATGGACCAACAAAGCCAACCAGTGGCGAACTGATCAGTAAACATAGTAGAGCAGGTTTTAATCCAAAAATAATCCAACATATCAGCCAAGGAATGGCAACCAAGTCGATTCGTAACATCCAAGGTGTAACAAAGATTGGGTGTAAGCTTTGCAAGATAATGGTTAATGGTGCTAGTAGGGCTGCTCCTGCGATTTTTATTGTTGGTCTGTTTAGGTTCATTTGTAATCGCCAGTTGTTGGTTTCTACATCTATAACTTATTTAAGAGTAACTACTCAAAATAGAGTATAATATCGGTAGTTTAAAAAAAGTTTTAAAGAATAAATTCAACAATAATGTGGAACAATGGTAATGCCGGAAACTCTCGAAATACCCCTAAGTGCCATCAAGGAATGGACCGAAAAAGAAACAAAATCATTAGTAGAACCCCTGAGAGCAAACGCAAAAAAATACCTTAACGACACCAAAAACAAACTAGAAGAACTCTTAGATTCCAGTGAAAAACTCATCGAAGATGCAGACAAAGAACTCGCAAAAGGCAGCAAAAAGACGTACCGCCGAGCAAAAGCGCTTCATAAACTTGCCGAAGGTTTTTCCAGTTCGATTGAAGAGATTAAAATCCCCGAAGAAATTTCTGCAATAACCCTAAAGGAAACAGCAGAGCAAATCGGGAAAACATTAAGAACAATGGATATAGAACGAACAAGATGGTGGCGCCCAATTTCACCGTTTTTTATAATGTCGCGCCGAAGATTTGACGTCATGTTAAAGCGGGCACAGGACTCACTTAGAGCGTTTGACGACTTTTTAGCCAAAGAATATGTAAAGGCTGAGACCGCTGAAAATGTTTCTTCCAAAATTGAGGAATTAAAACAGTTTATAGCACATCTGCGGGAAATCGAGGAATCCAAAGAGACAAGAAAACAAGATGAAATAGTTCTGGAAAACCAGATTACAGAAACACAACAAAAAATTGATGCAATACAAACCAAAGATGAAATAGTGGAACTAGCCCAAACCAATGACACAATAGAACAGTTAACGGAAAAAGTAAGGCATGAACTTAGGCATCTTCAAAAACCGCTCATGAAGTTTCAGACATTAGTAAACAACCCTGGGTATAGTTTAACCCCTGAGGCAACCCAGAAACTTAATGATTACGTATCAAACCCGTTTGATGCACTAGCAACAGAAACAGATGGATACCCAGTTCTGAAGGTTATTCTTCAGAAGATGGATACTGCAATAGATAACGACAAAGTGAAACTAAAGTCAACAAGGCTTCGAAAAGCAAAAGACCAGATAGACAGTATCCTGAATAAAAAAGCGTTAGTTGTGCTTCAACAAAGGTGCCGAGAAACGCTCAGTAAAAAAGGTGAACTTGCAGAATCTGGTATAATATCAGAAACCCGAAACGAAAGAGCAGAGTTGCACGATTGCTTGAAGGATTTAGAACGAAAGAAGAAAGTATTAGAAAACAGGGATAGACTGTTTGAGAAGGACCATAAAGATGCTCAAACAAGGGTTGAGGAACAGAAAAAATTGTTGGAAAAAAGTGTTTTCGAGGTATCCAACAAGAATATTCGGGTTGTTATAGGTTAACCAGTTAAAATACCACCCCACGTATTCTTTGTTGGGAAAAGACATGTCATATATTGTTGTATTAATGACCACCAGCAGCAGGGAAGAGGCTGAAAAGATTGCATACACCTTGTTAGAAGAGAAGCTGATTGCCTGCGCCAATATATTAGACAAAGTTTCTTCACTTTTTTTGTGGCAAGGAAAAATCGACAAACAAAACGAGACACTAGTAATAATGAAGTCCCATGAAACGCTTTTCAAAAAACTGTCACAGAAGATAACTGAGATACACAGTTATGAAGTCCCAGAGCTATTGGCACTTCCGATAGTTGATGCTTCACAGGCGTATGCAAACTGGTTGAGGGATAGTCTAAACAGGTGAAACAGAGTGGCAAAAAAGCCTGTGAAACGAGCAGAACAAATTGAAACCGTTTATTCACAGAAGCGCTGGACTATTCTTAAGGAGTTAAGAGCAAAAACTGTTCAGAGGATGCAGGTTTTAGATGATAATAATTTGAGGTCTATAGTTCATGGGAGCATTGCCCGAGGAGATGTGTCTGAAACTAGCGACATTGACGTTTTTTTACCAAATCCGCCTTCCTCGTTTATTATAGAAACGGCTCTTGAACGTTCAGGTTTTAGTGTTTATCAACGAAAAATTGTGCAGGCAACCCCATTGTATGCCATGAAAGGGTACATAGAACTGGCTGACCAATGCAGCATATCTTTTCCGTTGGTGAAAATGCGTTCCACGGAAAAAGAATTTTACAAGTTCGGAGGCGAAGCAACAATAGACACACTCAAACAAGACAAAAGAGTCGCAGGCGTAGACAAACGTCTCATGTTAATTGAACCAACACAAACAGGTCATAGAGAGAGCACAGTAATCGGATGCGAAGAAGAAGTAGCCAACCTGCTAGGGGTCTCACTTAACACGGTATTAGACCGTGTTCACGCATTGTTACGCCGCGATGAAGTAGGCAGAACAGGTGTGTTCATAGAAAAAGAGTTAACTCCCGACGAAACATTTGAGCAAGCACTAAAACAAGTAGCCGACAAAAACCCAGCCGTCCGCCGTCGCGCTAAATTTTTCCAAAAATAACTTATTCAAGTCAACGGAAAACGGAGCAACGCAGCAAGTCCACCTAACGAGAGCAACTGTGTTCCAGCTTCATTCTCTGTGCTGATTACCAAGATTTCTCCGCGGGTGTCTTCAACATTTTTCATGAGTGTTTCCAACGCTACACGTTTTTCGTCTGTGGTTTCACGTAGGGTCGAATCTGCAACTAGCAGTTTTTCAACAGCACCATAATTTGTTGCACGTTCAACGTCATCAAAGCCATAAGTTGCGTCTTCTTTTCCGCGTCCTAGTCGCGCTAGAAACTCTTCCATGACGTTCATTTCTTCTGCCACGCGTATGTGTTCCAAAACGTTAGAAAGGATACCTGAACGAAGCGATTCATTTATTCCCGATAAACCTGCACTGTTTGTGCCTTTTACGCCTGAAATGGATGAGGCAACATCTTTGGCGGTGTCTTTTACGTAATCAGCAAAATCGTCCTTGATATAGCCAGGTCCAAGAACAACAATTTGGCTGTGCAAAGGCATCCATGCTTCCCTGAGTGCTTTTAATGCGTCTATGAAAAATTCTTGTTTTGCTTTTGTTCTTTTCTCTGCTTCAAATTTTCCAGGAAGTTTAGTTCTTGCGCCAGACTTTACTTCAATTCCATATTCACGTAAAAGTGCGACGCAGTATTCTTCGTCGTCAATCGAAATTATTGTAAGCGGCGCAGAAGTAATTTTGCTTGCTTTTTGTAAACGGTCAAGGTGAAGTTTGAGCCATTTTTTCTTAATTATCGTGACGGGTTTGTTTATGGTTATGTTAATTGTATGCCTAGACCCTTTTATGCTCAGGTTTTCTGGTGCTTCGCATACGATTCCGTTTACTCTTAAACGATTAAGAGTTCGGTCCCAATACATTTTATCAACAGTCAAACCAAGGTTAACTGGAACTCTTTTAGCTCGAGTTGACCGCGCATACTGTTCATCCGTTTTTGTTTGCCGAGTTGTACGAGCGTGAACCTCATCTTTTTCTAAAATTATGTTATACAAATGCCAAAGGTCATCTAAAGTTTCGGGCATAACCTTTGCAATACCCTTTTTGAGGTCTAAACACAGAATCTTCAAAAATATTCTATCCTTTTCGCGCGGTACAGTGTAAAATACTGCTGGTTGAATCCGTTAAAAGCATATTGGAAACTTAGAAGTTAGACACGTCAAAGATTTAATCAAAAAAAGCGCATTTTTAGAAAAAAAAGAAAAAAGGGAAAAACGGGGGTTATTTCCGTTTTTTAAGGAACATATATGCAACAACTATGATAATCAATGTGGCAATGACGCCGATTGCAGCGTAAATGTATTCTAGGGGTACACTGTCATCTGGGACTGGCGGCGTGGTGTCGACTACTTCCAGAGTAATCTGCCCACTGAAGGCGTTACTGTATTTTATTCCAGTATATTGAGCCCCTTCATACCATGCTATTACGGTCCAGTTGCCCTCAGCCTTGGGACTATAAGTAACTGTAGCAAATCCCATGTTGTCTGCTACAGCATCCAAATTTGTTTCAACGCCATCGGGGTCAGTGAAGGTAACAATCATCGAAGCATTAGGAAGCCCTGGAACCAATTGTGCAGAAACAGTTACAGAGTCACCTAAGTCAACATCAGTTTTATCAACAGCTACAGTAGCAGCCATCTGTGCAGTTGGGTCATCATAGAAACAGTAGATTTTATGGTCAGCAGAACCAACGTAAAGTCTGCTGTCGTAAACTGCGGGGACACATTCAACTTGTCCCTGAGTAGTGAACCACGAAATTGATTCACCAGTTATCGCATCAATGCAAGTAATCGAGTAAGAATCTGAGCCAACGTAAACTTTTGTTCCTGTTGGGTCATCTGCAACGGTTACAGCAGGGTATATTAGAAATCCTAGGAATTTGGACCATATGTTTTCTCCAGTCAATGCAGAGTAAGCAGCTACTTGTGCTCCTGCAGGAGTGTAAATTACGCTATCATAGTAGGTCATTGCATATGCGGTGTTTCCATGACCCATAATTTGTGCGCTGATAGAAGTGTTCCATAGCTGTGCACCATATGCAGAACCGTCTAAAGCAATAAGATAATGATTAGACACAAAGAAGCTCACACTGACTTGAACAGTGATGTAAACTGTGTTACCAACAACCAGTGGACTTCTGGCTCCTATGTTGTAAGGTGCAGACCATAGAAGGTTCCCTGTTGTTGCAGATATCGCTTTTACTTGGTTGTCTGCGCCGATGTAAACTACTCCATGAGAAACAGTTGGAGAAGTCGTAATTGGAGCACCTGTTTGATACGTCCAATCTACTGAACCATCATTGATGTTAAGGCAATACAGCTTCCCATCAAGTGACCCCACATAAAGACTGCCACCAACAATGATTGGTGAAGACCGTGCTTGATATGCAAGACCACTAGTGTATGGTATGAATCCGCCTGCAGGTGTTGTCCATATGACATCACCGCTATTTGCGTCTAAGCAGTAAATGTTTCCATCGTCTGGACCAAGGTACACTCGGCCACTAACAACCGCTGGACCAGAATGCAACTTAAATCCGGTTTCAAACTTCCAGATGAAGCTACCATCATAGGCGTCAATGCAGTATAGGTATTGATCTCTTGATCCCGCGTAGACTTTACCATCAGCAACAGCTATTCCACCGGTTACGGCACCGCCGGTTTCATATGACCATCTGGGAGATGAGATGCTTTTGGGTGCAGACTCTCCAACAACTACGCCGGGTTGTTCAGGGTTGCCAAGCCAGTTAGACCACGGTTGGGGAGACTTGCCAGCAGGTTGATTGACGTTACTGTAACAGGATATTATTCCGTCAGCTACTAGGTACAGGTTTCCATAAGCAACAGCAGGGTTTGCAAAATATTTTGGTATATCCCAGAGTTTTTGTCCAGTAAAGGCGTCGTAGCATGCAAAACTAGCAGGAACTAAATCTGAAGCTTCACTTTGTGTAACATAGACTTTTCCATCAGCAACCACAGACTGGAAATATCCAATATAATATGAGGTGGGTGCGGTCCATAAAAGTTCCAGTGTTTCGGCATCCCAACAAGCAAAATAACTGGATGGAACAGCAAGAACGTGACGATACACTCTGCCGTAGGCTACTGCACCGGTATAGGACATAAAAGGTCGGTCTGAGGCGACCCATTCACGTAAAACGTTTCCGTTTTCTGCATCATATACGGTAAGTGACTGCGACTCTGAGGCTACATACAGTTTTCCGTTACTGTAAGAAGCCGCATATCCTAAGCTGTTTTTGGCCTGTGTTTCCCACAGCAATGTGCCATCAAGAGCATCCAACGCGTAAACTTCCATGTCACCAGTCGAGCTTTCAAAGATTTTTCCGTCACCATAACATAACGGAGAGGACCCCGCGGCAACCTTGGTGTATCTCCAAACTTCAGTGAAACATTGGTCTGCATTTGATGTGTCGTAACCAACTAAATCGATAGTATATGCACCAACTGGCGTATTTTGGCGGTAGAACATATGCAGTTCAGGAACTACAATAAATGGGAAATAAGCAAAAGAACCGCCCGAAGTAACATTGGAGTTAACCCACAGGAGTCTTCCAGTAACCGAGTTAAAACATGCAAGTCCGGTGGATGCTTCAGTTACGATATGGGTATCATCAATCCGGTACACAGCGTCTCCACCAAAGAAACCGCTTAACGTTACACCATCAGGCAGGTCAGTTGCCCATTCCAGTCTACCAGTTATGGCATCAAGTGCATAGATGGTGTTTGCGCCAAAACCTGATTCACGACAGAAAAATTTTCCATCAGCAACCAAATAGGCGGCTCCAAGTCCACTGCTTACCAAACTAATTTCAGGCGCAGTGACATCAGATTGCCATAATAGTTCTGGAGTATCGGGTGCAGGTCCAGCGTTGTAACTTGTGCGTTCGGGGTTAGTTCCAATCGGGTCCAAGTTTGGGTACTGCATTAAATCGCCGTAACCATCTTCAGGGGTAACAATGGAATTTGCGTTAACATATATTGTTGAGGTTAAAAGAATCGTTGAGATTAGAATGATTACAATAATTGTCGAAAAAATTGGGTGCAAATGAGTTGATTCTTTCAAGTTTTTTTCCTCTAATATTT
The DNA here is from genome assembly GCA_041653695.1 of Bathyarchaeia archaeon. Classification (GTDB taxonomy): domain Archaea; phylum Thermoproteota; class Bathyarchaeia; order Bathyarchaeales; family Bathyarchaeaceae; genus Bathyarchaeum. Next base: position 16,908 of record JBAZEV010000002.1, on the reverse strand, counting down.
TTTAGCGAAACTAGTTTGCTAGAACGCTTAAATCAAATGTTTTGTCGAAGTAAGTTTATAATAATTGCGGAAACCGATTATAAAGAATTTTAGAACTATTTGCAACAGGTTCTTTATGGAATTAAATTAGACATAACATTTTTTTGTGATAAAATGTCAACCAGAAGCATAAAGTATTCAAGCACATGTAAAGAGCAATTTACAAACTAGACTAGAGATAAAACAAATACACAACAAAGCAGATCCAACAAAAACAAATAAATAAAAAATGAAGAGAGGGGATTATACCCCATATCCAAATAGTTTTAGGCAGTTCAGGAAAGTTTAGTTGTTGATTTCTTCGAAGGTCATTAGCTTTACTTTTAAGGGCTGCTTCACGGTTTTTGAAATTCGTGGAGCCACAAGGAAGTTGATGTTTCGCTCAGAAGCAATGTCAACAAGTCTTTGAGTTATTACGCCGTCAAAAACCACGGTATCAACATCCTTCATTTGCTGCAGTTTTTCTGCAAGTTCTCTTACAGGCATCCGACTGGTCTGGTTCATATCCTTGTCTAAAAGTACAGCTTCCAAAGTTCCAGTCAATTCTGTTGAAACATCAATCAACTGTTTTGGCACTAACTTTTTCTTGCGTTCTTTCTTGACTTTGGGTTTCTCTATGGGTACTTTTTCTTTCAGAGCTTTTTCGATTTCTTTGAATGTTAGGTCTTCGACTTCTTTACCTCGAGGAGCTCTTGCAACATAGTTGATGGTTGTAACCTGCAAAAGTTCTTTAAGAATAAGGTCTCCGCCTCTGTCGCCGTCAAGAAATGCAGTTGCTTCGCGTTCTTTGCAGATTTTGATTATACTCTGTGGAATTTTGGCGCCTTCAACAGCTATTGTGTTTTGTATACCTGCACGCAGTAGACTGATTACGTCGGCTCTGCCTTCTACAACAATGATTTTCTTTGCAGTGTTAATTTCAGGTCCAGCAGCAAGTCCTTCGGGTCCATAATTTTCAACCCGTGCAAGTCTTAACATTTCTGATACTTCTCTGAAGATTTCGTCAGTATCAGGCATTGTTTCAACATTCCATTTGCGAAGAACGTCCTTGGCGCGGTCGATAATTAGCCGTCGTCTTGCATCGCGTATGTCCTCTATTTTGTTTAAGAACACATCAGCTTTGCAGGGTCCGATGCGGTTTATGCTTTCAATACTGGCAGCTATAATGGCTGTTGAAACTCTGTCAAGACTTGTAGGTATGTTAATGTTACCTGTTGTTTTGTCTTGTTTTGATTCTAAATTTATTTCAATACGTCCGATTCTACCTGATTTTTGTAGTTCTCGAAGATCCAGATCGGGTCCAAACAGTCCTTCTGTTTGCCCAAAAAGCGCTCCGATAACGTCCGGCTTCTCAACTACCCCCTCCACTTCGAACCGGGCTCGTATAACATACTTTATCGTAACAGTTTGTGCTGATTTCGTTTCTAGTCACCTCAATCATAATATTGTCCCCGTGAAAACTGAGACGAGTCTTTTTAAGGCTTCAGTGTCTATTATACTTTACGACTTAAGCATTTATTATTCAGAGTTCCAAAAAATGTTGCTAAACCCTCAATATCTTTAACATCCCGGGCGACTAACCCCATAAGCATTCGCCAAAAAACCAGATTTGGAATAATTTTAACGCCCTCAAGACATGCAGCCAAACGTTGTGTCCACTCTTTGCCACGTCGATCAAAATCAAATAATAGGATAACTTCACGTTTTTGTGTGGTTTCAATTTCAGCAAGAACGTCAAGAAATGATTTGCCTGAACTTTTAGCTAAAATTATGTCACCAGTAATGCCCAGAATGTGCAGTGCTTGTGCATCGTTTTTTCCTTCGACAACAATTGGAGTGCCTTTGATTGCTTGTGTTTGTAGTCGTTCTAGGAGTTTTTGGATGTTTTCTAGGCGTTTCTCAGTTTTTGTTGACAACTTTTTTACCTAGTTATCTCGATTTTCAACATTTTTTCTAGCGTTTCTGGATGCTTTTTGAAGTGTTCACGAACGGGTTCAAGTATTTCGATTAACGCGTTAGCTACGCCATTCTTTAAGTCTAAGGGATGGATTTTGCCTTCACTGTAAACGTTTGCTAGGTTCTCAAAGCTTCCAAAAACTTCTGGACCACCATATTTTGCGGGGCGCGGTATTTCCAGCATGTCTTTTTCTGCGAAAATTATGAGTTTCGCTAACTCCAAAATGGGGTTGTTTTTTACTACTTTTTGTGGGCAGTACGCGTTTTTGATTTTTGATGCAATATCTTCAGGTGAATCATGAACCAGTATGCTGCTTTGAGGTATGCTCTTGGACATTTTTGAGCTGATTTCAACGTTTAGTTCCGCGTTTTCGTCGAACTGTTTTTCTGTTGTTTGTGCACCTTGCAACCCAATAAGCAATGGTGTGTGAACGCAAACAGGTTTTTGCCATTTGAGTTTTTCCGCAGCATCCCGAGCGAGCATATGCGCTTTTCGTTGGTCTATTCCTGCGCAGGCAACATCCATTCCCAGTTCAAAGATGTCTGCCGCTTGCATACAGGGATAGAATACCCACGCGGTTTCCATGTCGGTTAGGCTGGTTTCACGACCCATAACGGGTAATGCTCGCCATGTTCGTTTGATTGAAACGCTTTTGGCGATGCGGATGACTTTTTCCCAGAAATCAACTTTAGCGGTTATGTCTGAGGCCCAGCGGTATGTTACTTTGTCTGGTGTTAAACCTAGGGCAACAAAGATTTGTTTAAGGTATTCTCCGCAGGTGTGGATGTTTTCCATGTTTCCACCTAGTTTGTTGTTTATCAACGAGTGCCAGTCTGCCAGAAAGATTGTGTAATCAAAACCAGCGTTTACCAAATGTTTGATTTTTGCTGAACAAACTAACCCAATTCCGATGTGCAATAGTCCTGAGCATTCAAAGCCCCAGTAGGCGCGGGGGTTGTTGTTTGTTTCAAGTAATGTTCGTAACTCTTCTGGTGTTACTACTTCGGCGGTGTTCTTCATTACCAAGTCGATTCTTTTTTGCAGGTCCAAAGATGTTGCCCTCGTATCATTCTCATTTTAGTTTGTTAACTTAAAAGTTCTTGTTGAAAGCAAGTAATAATGAGAAAAAAAGGGCAACAATGCCTGTTTATTTGTTGTCTTCGTCGTCAAAGCTGAACAGGTTGTCGATAGTTGTGTGGAGTACTTTAGCTATGTCGTGTGCCAGTTTTAGGGAAGGGTTGTATTTTCCTTTCTCTAGATACAGAACTGTTTCCCTACGAACGCCAACCATTTTGGCCAAATCGTCTTGCGTAAGGTTATGTCTTGCCCGTAGTTCTTTGATTTTTGTTCGCATCAGAGGTCGCCTTTTCTGCTGTAATACCAGCTTAACAGAGCATTTGTGATACCAGAGACGAGCATTATTGCAATTATGGCCCATCCAGCGTCAAGCTCAGGCAAATCTAGAAACTCTGTTCCGAAGATTATGAATAACGCTAGCGATATCATGAAAGCTAAACTGATATAGTAAGTCCCAATAGCTGCTTTTCCACTGATTTTTATGGTGCGTTCATCTTTAGTAGGATAACCCGATTTTTTGTCTTTATGAAGTTTCCATAAAACAAGCACACCAACAAGGATTACAAGGATTGCGTTCACGATTAAAATTGTTGGCCACACAAAATCGGTCATTTTTTACGGTTCCTCCTTTTTCTTTCCTAAAAACGATAATGTGTTACCAGTGCTTATTATGCCGATTCCGGTTATGCCGACAACGGTTGCTATGCCTGCGTGGTCTGCGCCTATGATTGGTTCTCCAAAAGCCATCAAATATGCGCCTATTAGGCATGTTGCGATTCCTAAAGCACTGATGATGTTTTTCAGGTTTTTCATCGTTTTTCCTCCATGAGCTATTTCTCACTTTTTGTTAGTTATTTCTAACTCCATGTTAGATATAGTTAACGTCTTGTATTAAAGCATAACGGAACAACAAAACACAAAACCGAGAATGATAACACATCAATGTGAACTTTTTTGAAAAAATGTGCAGCATAGAAAATTTTAGAAAAAAGACTGTTTTCAACAATGAACCTCTATTAGGAGACTAATAGGCTCAAAATAGAAATTACAGAAGTGTGAACTTTCACCGTTAACTATTGTAAGTGTCGCGGGCATTGTGTCCCACGCAACTAACTCTCATCCTCACAGGTGGAGCAATAACGCTCCTCTCAGATGAGCTCTCTCAAACGTGGGTCGATTTTTGCCCGCGCCTACCGTGTCCCATGCATGGGTAAACCCTTCGTCAACGGTAGATGGAACACATCAGCCTCGGTCGAGTCCGTCTGCATGAGCCCGCATAAGGTACCGGCAGGATTATGCTCCAGCCAACTATCATCGCAACTAAATAGTCGCATACAAAAGACATTAAAGCTTTCCATTCAACAACAAACTAACAAGACGCAGAGTCAACGATTTTTTGCAGGTCTATTTCGAATGCCCCTGTTGGGTTTTCCAGTTCAAAGTTGTTCAAAACTTCGGGGTGAATTTCTCCGACAAAACCTAACTCCATGTCCGCCAGCATGACTGCTGCTGCGCGTCCTTCTAGAAAACTTGGGTGGTCAGTTTCTTTCATTGTCCAGTCTTTGAATCCCAGGTTCATTAGCAACGATTCAAGAACCGATTTTATTTCAGTAAAGTTTGCAGTGGGATGTGACGAAACTGCGGCAAGGTGTATTCTTCGCTGTGTATAGGTTTCAGAGGTTGGGTCAAGTTTGATAACATCAGAGACCTCGAACATTCGTTGTGGAAAAACGTGGTGTTTGCTTACAGCCAAGTTGTTCATCAAGCTGGGCAGTATGTTGTTTCGTATAATCGAGTAATCAGTTGAAACAGGGTTCGCCAAAGTAACAAGCTGTTCTGGTTCTTGACGCATCTTCTGGTAGTGGTCAACTTGGTTGGTTAAAACAAAGTTCAGGGCTTCAGTAAAACCTAAACCAACCATAATCTGACGAACCGCAGATGCTACCTCAGTGACTTTATGTGGTTTGCCCGTGGTAACTGTTGCGGGTATTGTGGGTTCTAACCTGAAAACACCGTAACCGACAGCGACTTCTTCAACCAAATCAATTTCATGCAGTATATCTGTTCGGTAAGCAGGAATTGTAACATCTAAAACTCCTGCTTCAACCGTTTTTGCGTCAAGCCGCGACTTTTGCAAGGCCTCAATAGTCTGGGTTTCTGAGAAGTCAAGACCTAAACGGTTATTAGAAAAAGCCACATGAAGCTTCATTTTTTGTGGCGTAAGGTTGGGAGTAACCAAAACTTGGTCAGGGTACTCAACCCGGACCGTTTCTATTTTACCGCCCATGTCAGCCAATGCAGTAACTAGAACGTTCAGGCTTCTTTGTACCGCGTTTAGCTCTGTGCCAGTAACGTCAATGAACAGGTTTTTTGTATCTTCGACTACGCGTGTTAATTCGCCGTTGATTATTGGCGGAAACGACAGAACCTGCTGTTTTCGGTCAACCAGTATTGGATACCGGGAAGCCCAGTCAACCTCGTTTTTGTATGCAATTCCTTTATCGTGTTTTTCCAAAACATCCTGCGGAGTCATAGGTTCTGTTCTATCCAACGGAATAAACTTGATTCCATCCGGAGCACAAGTCGTGTAACAGAAAGGCGGTTCCACCGCATCTAAATTGTGCACACCAATCGACGCCTTTTTTCGGTCTCTGCCTATCATCCAGTGCAAGGCTTCTTGCATTTCCATGAGTTCCCGTATGCTCTCATGGTCGATTGGTAAGTCTCGGACAACAGCGGAAACAATGTAAGGACGCACTTTGGCTACGGTTTTATCGACAGTCAATACGATGTTACCTGTTTTAACCTCAAAATTGGGCAACCCTGTTTTCCAGCCCATTAGACCCTGAAGTGCACGGGCAATACCGCTGTAGCTACAAAAATCTACACGGTTTGGGTTATACTCAATTTTCACGTAGTCTTCGCCGACGTCTTCGGTGTCTGTACCCAACCACGGAAGCCATTTAGCCATTACTTCCACGGATATGTCGCATCCAACGTAGGAACTGAAACGTTTTTGGTTCAAAGTTATAGTTGGCATACTGGATTCCTCCTTATCCAACCTAAATCGTTCTTATACAGTAACCGGATGTCGTCAAGGTGCAGTTTAAGAAGTATCAAACGTTCCAAACCGCCACCCCAAGCCAAAACAGGGTGTTTCACACCCAATGGAGCCAAAACTTCTGGGCGGAAGATTCCCATACCACAGAGTTCAACCCAATTATTTAGTTCTGGAACATACACAGTGGACTGCAAAGAGGGCTCAGTATACGGGAAGTAGCTGGGCCAAAACTGTACTTTTTCTAAGCCAAGTTTTTGGTAAAACTCTTTCAGGGTGCCCATCAAATCCCGCAACGTGACTTTTTGGTCCATAATTATTCCTTCAATTTGATGGAACTCGGCAAGATGCTTGTAGTCCAGTTTCTCGTTGCGGTAAACACGGTCAACAGAGAACACCTTGATTGGCGATTCCTTATGCTCAGTCAAGTAACGGATAGTAGCAGCAGTCGTGTGCGTTCGGAGCACCAGTTTCTTTGCTTCTTGTGCACTCCAAGAATACTGCCATCCACGGGAACCTGTTATCCAACCATTTTCGTGGGTCTGGGCTACGGCATCAACAACAGCTTTTTCGGGTAATTCACCCTGTTGTGGGTTAGACAAATAAAAAGTATCCACCATGTCGCGTGCGGGGTGGTCTTGAGGCTGAAACAGCGCATCGAAATTCCAAAAGGCGGTTTCAACCATGTCGCCTCTGATTTCGGTGAAACCCATCTCCAAAAAGATTTCTTTAACCTGTTGAATTATCTGCTGAACAGGGTGTATCTTTCCTGGGTAGCTTACTGGACCGGGTGCGGTTACATCAAAACGGCGCAGTTTTACGTTCCGCCAGTTTCCAGTTCGGATAAGCTCGGGGGTTAACTGGCTTATCTCTTCTTGAACAGTAATCCCCTTTTTCACTAACGCCCAACCGTCAGGGGTTAACTCAAGTTCACGTAGGGTTTTCTCTTCAACATCCACAAGGGTTCGTCCCTTCAGAACAGAAACACTGTCTTGCAGTTCGGCATTTAGGTCCTCAACGATTAAAGGACTTTTTTCAGCCAACAACTGCAACAGTTTTTCGTCGCCACCAAGCGAAGGCGTCTGCAACGGTTTAAGCGCCCCTTGCTCGATTTTTGCCCAGCCTTTACGGCTCAGCCAGCCCAATGCAACAGAAACAAACTGTTTATCCAAACATGCATCCGCTACAACGGAGTTTACTTTTGCTTCTCCGCCAAGTTTGGTCAATGAATTAAAAAGACGCCGTTCTGGAAGCCCTTTATTTGCGTGGTAGTTGCCTTCTTCGGTTAACTTTACTATTGTCTGTTTTTGTTCATGTGTTGTGATTAACTTATTTTCAGTAAGAAAAAGAACCGCCCGCATAACACCGGCATGAGCCAAACCGCTTGCATCCACTATCAACTCTACGGGTGCTTTTCCCTTCAATGTTTGTAGGGCAAGCAACGTTTTTTGTTCATTTTCCCGAAGTTCAGCCACCAACTATTCCTCCGCGACATCTCCAGTTAATACATGAAATGGGACGATGTTTAGTTTTAGGACAAGAAGGCTTTAAATGTTTCAACCATAAGAAACCGAAAAATTTGTTATTTGTGAATCAGTTGACGCCCAGTATTTCGCGTGCTTGGTCAACAAGTTTTTCCCGTTTCCTTTGATGCTCTTCAACGAAGTTCATGACAATCTGTTTTGTTCGCGCTTTATGCTCGCCACACAGTAGACTTCCACATTTGCAGCAATTGTAGGTTTCAACTACCTGTTTGTCGTCTTGAACAAAGTGGCACATCTCAATTTCGTAAACAGGGCAAACTTCTGGCACACCACCAAGCTGTTTTTGTTCTTCAACGGTTGCTCTGCCGCCAGTGAATGCACTGGCAATCTTTTTTCCAATAGCTTTTGGAGTCTCGTTAAGAGTAAAGTAACTCATGGGGTTTCGTTTAGACATCTTCGGCGAACCGTCCAATCCCTTCAAAATCTTGTGATACGTCGAAGACGGTGGAACAAACTTGAATTTCTTATGAAACTTACTCGCTAAATCCCTTGTCAAACGAAGATGTGCATCTTGGTCTACGCCTACGGGAACAACTGTTGGTTTTGGTCCACCAAAATCTTTGAGTTGTGGCAACAGTATGTCTCCTGCTTGAATCAAAGCTGAAAGATAAAGCCCAATATGGCGTTCACCGTAGATGGCTTTCATTGTGGCTAATGTTACGCCCGCACCAAAGTGAACCGCCAAATTTCTTACACGCATCTCTTTGTACTGCCTGTAAATGTGACCTTTTTTTGGGTCAAAACCTAACGCCAAAAGGTCTGCCACGTTTCCAACGGCTATTTTTTCTGTTTCTTCAAAAGATAACCTGTTGTCCTCGTAGGCTTCTATGTCTGCGATGGCGTAAAACGCTTGGGCGCCTTGTTGCTGGAAATAAATGATTTCTTTGGCGGTCATCAGGGTTCCTAGATGGAATTCACCGGTTGGTTTAATGCCGCTCATTACAGCAAAATCTCCGCCTTGTTTCATTGTGGCAATGATGCGTTCAAAGTCTCTGTGCCCGAAGATAACGCCGCGTCGCATGTACATGCTTGGTTCGGGTATCTCTGGGATTAGGGAATCAAATTTTTGTATGCCGAATTCTTCGTAAAGGTGATTGTAGTCGTCAACCACAGTTGTTCCCCATGGGTCAAGCACAGATTTTTTGTCTTCAGCAGTAGTCAATTTTTGAGTTCACACCTTTTGCTAAACGGGTATATTATACAAGTTTAAGGCTTACGGAAGAAAAACAAAACAAGTTAACGCGTTTCGCCTAAACTCTTTTTAACCTTCCACAGTGTAAATGATTGTCGTGCATTAGTATGGCAGTTCCTGAAGAAGAGCTACAAAAATATCAACGCGCTGGCAAAATCGCAAGAGAAGTCCGAGTGGAAATCAAAAAAACAGTCAAAGAAGGAATGCCAATAATAGACATCTGTGAAAAGGTGGAAGGGCTAACCCGTGAAAAAGGAGCCAAAGTAGCGTTTCCATGCAACGTTTCGGTTAACGACATTGCGGCACATTACACTTCACCACCCAACGATAAACAAACAATCCCAGAAAAAGCACTAGTAAAAGTCGACATAGGCGTCCACATAGACGGCTACATCGCAGACACGGCTACAACGGTTTGTTTTGACCCAGAATACCAAAACATGGTATACACCGCAGAAGAAGCCCTGCAAAAAGCAGTTGAAATAATGCAGCCTGGACTTTCAATAAGCAGGTTTGGGAATACAATTCAAAATGTCATCAAAACTCGTGGATTTAAACCAATTTCAAACCTGACGGGACACCTAATCAGGCGTTACACTATACACGCAGGAAAGTCGTTACCTAACGTCTTTAACATCTCCACATCGAGAATAAAAGAAGGCGAAATCTACGGAGTAGAACCCTTCGTGACACTGCCCGACGCAGATGGAAAAGTGAACGATTTACCTGAATCATACATTTTCCGTTACCAAAAAAACAAGACACTCAAGAACCCGTACGCCAAACAAATGTTAAATCACATCAAAAAAAATTTCCAAACACTACCATTTGCAGAGCGTTGGTTATCAGATTTTGCAAAATCTAGCAACTACAAAGCAGCTTTTTCTGAACTGTTGTCATCTAAAGCTGTAATTAGTTACCCCGTTTTTGGTGAGTCAAGCCGAAAACTGGTTGCACAAGAAGAGTACACAATAATGGCAGTGAAAGATGGGTGTGTTGTGTTAACCTAAAAATTGGTTAACTACTTTTTTTTGGATTCACGATAAATCGCGGTTATCTTCATCGGTTCTTGGCATTTCTGGCATTGTCCTTCTTGTTTGAATATGTAGTCGCCTCGTTGAAAGTCGCGGATGTTCTTGAAGTCACATTTTGGACACTCCAACGTTGTTACAACATGGGGTAGTTCAAAGTTGATATTTGTGGTCGAAGTTTTGGATTGCAATAACATGTATACAGATAATGCTAAACCAAAGAACCCAATAGCCAAAAACGAGTAAGCGTTCAGGTCCTCAGTTTGTTGGACTACAATAGAGTCAACAGCAACATAAAGCGAAGTCAACGACAAAATAAACGCTACCAAAATCATCATCAGAAGAAATGGAGACATTTTTCGTACATTATTAATTTTTTCAGACAACTTTTTTCACCTACTGCCCAATACCTATCGAGTTACCGATTCCAGCTATAATGATGTCATCACCTTTTTGGGTGCGTTCAAGAATCAAACGTTTTATTCGTTCAATTACAGGGTCTGCTGCTTCGAAGATTTCTTTACGCATAGGAGAAACGGCGTCGCCAAGGTCTTGTTTCACGATAACAGCGTTTATCGGAATCTTGTATTTTAGTATCTCATCCTCGATTTTGAACTGCTCAACACCAGGACCACCAATAGCTGCACCTACACCCTCTGCAACTTCACCAGGTTTTTCGCCTTCAAGCTTAAGCGCAGCATCAACCATTATGATTGTGGCGATTTTGCCTTTTTTCTCTTTTATCAGTTGAACGATTCCGTCGCCTGGTTTCCCAACGTTTCCACCTGGACCGGTTGCCTTCAAAACATGAACAGTTCGACCTTCAATGTCGATTGTTGCTGCTACAACATCTCGGGCTACTTCGCGTGTTTCATGGCCCTGCATGAGTTTAGCGGCAACTAATGGCCCAGCTCCGTCACCGATTGGTTGACCAAGAGCAAATGCACGTAAGGCTTGTGAATATGCGTCCGCTTGTTGCATGATAAGAGGCAAAACCATCTGAACCTGCATTATAACATACAAGCTCATAGTTTTTTTGCCCAACAAATAGAAGTGCCGTATGACCTTGTAAATCATATGAAGTGCCATCGCAGCTTCTAACGTGTTTTCTATGTTATTCAACTGAGTTTCATCGGCTTCAGGGGCCATCAATTTAACTTCATCTTTGAAGCGGGCCTCTTGAACGTCAAGAACATGCTCCAACTTCCAGACAATACCTGAAGGATCCATATCCTGCGGAGTAATCGCGATATATTCCAAAAACTGGTCAACCCGTTCTGCGGGGTCTCCAACTGGTTTACCTATTTCCTTTATTGTTTCTAACGCAATTTTTCGGCCATCATCTTTCATGAGTTTAAGGCGTCTCAGACTAGTTTCAACGTCTCTGATCATCACCATCATTTGGAAACGTTGACCATAAAACATGAAAACAATAAAGACACCCATAAAGGCAAACTGAATAATCCATGAAACAATATTGTCTCCGCCAGCAAAAAGTCCTGCAAGTATCGTATTCATCAATAGTCACACAAACTCAAAGACAGCATAGTTGGTAATAAGTTTTGAGTATTTTCAAGAAATACTAATCAAAGGTAAAATTACACAGAAAATATTTACAAAAAATAACGTAAAAGGTAGAAGTGATTGCCAGCTTTCCCGGGTTCACGTGGCCGAAGACCACACTAGCACCGGAAACGGAGCATGGTTTAACTTCTGAGTTCGGAATGGGATCAGGTGGATCCCACGCCCTATGGCCGGCAATCTTCATATCAACATCACTATTGCCTTTTTAATGTTTCGCTTGATGTTCAAGAAACGTATATATTGGGAACTTGCTGAATGTTGTTGGGAGGGGCCGTAGTCTAGCCACGCCTTGTCTTTTGACGGGCGCTAGAAAGGGATGACGATAGTCGTACCGGCAAACGGTGCCAACCGTTAAGGGCTCCAGAAATAAGCAAGGGTTTGCTGACCAGAATATGGGATGACGAAATTCTGGAGCGAGGAGAAACCCGTAGGGACAGAAAATGATCTGTTTCGGGTAAAGGTCGTCGGTTCAATTCCGGCCGGCCCCACCATCCCTTTCAAGTATTTTTGATAATAATTAGCTAAAAAAGTGTAAAGCGGAGAAAGGAAGCAGATTTTTATAGGGCAAACTTGTTTTGTTTGTTATTCCTAGGCGAAAACTAGAGTTTTGCTGAGGCAATGAGATGAGCGTAAAAGGGAAGGAGTAAAAACCTCAAAAACCTTCGCCCCCGTTGTGATCAAATACGGACTCGTCCCAAAGCCTTCTCAGCACTCAGTTTTTCTTTCGCCGTTACTAATTTTTTTCTAAAAAAAAGAAAAAGGGGAAGCGCTTATTTGCGCTTTTTCAGCAACATGTATGCTACGATAACGATTATGACGATTGCAATGACAGCGATTATAGCGTAGATATATTCCATTGGTATGCCTGCGGCTTCTGCTGTGCCCATTTTGACTTGTGCAGTGTCTGTTGAATCTACTTGTCCGGCTGCATCTGTTACTTCAACATAGTATCCATATGTTCCTTCTGCGGTTGGCGCCACCAACAATGTTGATGCCGTTTCACCAGACATCACAACAGGAGTACCGCTGATTATTTGGTACCACTTGTATGTGAAGCCAGCTGTTCCACCGGATGTAGAAGCTGTAAGAACTACAGATTCGCCAAGCTTCAGTGTTGTTGTTGCAGGAGTAACAGTTGCAATCAATGTTTCTGCAGATGGTAATTCTCCTTCAGATACACTTAGGGTTAGTTCATCGCTGAATGCATATGTGCGTGATGAAACGGGTCCATCTTCACCCATATACCATGCGATTACTTTCCATGTGCCGGCCATGTCAGCTGTGAAGGTTACTGTTGCGGTTCCAGTTTTGTCGGTTACTGCAGATAGTTCAGCTTCGACGTCTTCTGGGTTAGTGTATGTCACTAGGATTTCAGTGTCGGGCATTGGTGGAATTGGAGCAGGTGCACCAATTTCGCTGTAGATGTCATCAATTTGTGGAACGCCAGTAAGAGTAGCAGTTACAGTGATGTCTTGGTCTACGTTAGCTGCGTTAGTGTCAACTGAAGCAGAGATAGTCATCTCTTGTGTTGCGTGGTCTTCGAAGCAGTAGACTTTGTTGTCGTATGAGCCAACGTATAGCTTACCATCCCAAACTGCTGCGGAGCCAACGATGTTACCACCAGTTGTGTACCAGCTGAGTGGTGCTCCAGTTGCTGCATCAAGGGCAGTAATGCTGTAGCTGTCAGAACCAAAGTAGACAACTGCACTAGAGCCAATACCTGCGAAGAGTGGTGAACTCCAAACTTCCCAGCCACCCCAAGCAGACCAGACGTTTAGACCATTGTCAGCGCGTGCACATGCTACTGTAGGTCCAGCTTGGCTTATGATAAAGCCGCCTGAACCTGAAACAGTGGCGCCTGATGTTTGGTTAACCGTGCTAGTCAATACTGTGCTTGGCACATATAGCAATGAACCGTGAGAGGTTTCACCTGCGACGTTTGGTTGAGTTCCTTCATAGATTAATGAGCCGTCGGTTATGTTGTAGCATCGGAATTTGTTGTTAGTACCACCAGGCCATAGTCTGTCACCGTCAATTGTTGGCGAATAGGAGTTGACACCCCAGAAACCTGACCAGAAGCTATCTCCACTGGTGGAAATGGGGAAGTTCATGATGATGTTTCCGTTCATGTCAAGTTTGTAGAAGTTTGTGTCATCACCCATTACGTAGATGTAGTTATCAGCAATGCCGACAGAGCCAAGAATTGGTGCGCCGTCAGCGATTACTGTTGACCATTGTACTTGTCCGTTAAGGGAGACACAGTATAGCATTCCGTTGTGTTGTGAGCCTACGTAGATGTTGTTGTTGTAGATTACTGGGCTTGAGCGGATGTTGTGTTGACCTAATGAAGCTTCTACAGGTCTGTAGGTGCCCATAGGTACAGTGCTGAGTACTGAGCCGTCGTCTGCGTCTAGGATGTATAGGTTGCCGTCGTCAGGACCAACAACGACCTTGCCGTTTACTACGGCAGGTGTGCTACCAAAGGTGGTCATTTTTGGTTGGTTTGTCAGGAATGTCCAGATTTCTTCGCCAGAATATGCGTTTAAGCAGTAAACGTTGCGGTCACATGAGGTGATGTATAGTTTGCCGTCAGATATTACTGGAGAGGAGATAACAGCTGCACCAGTGGTGAAGACCCATTTAGGAGTGCTAATGTCACTAGGTCCTTTGCTAAGTACAACGCTAGGTGTTTCAACACTTCCGCGCCACATGCTGAAGTCTTCGGGTGCTACTGCAGTGCTCATTGCCCATAATTGGCTACTACTCACGAAGTAGAGGCAACCATAAGCAATTACTGGGCTGCTAATAGCTTGGTTCACTTTCCATAGGACTTCACCGGTGAATGCATCCCAGCAAGCGAATGCTGTTGGGTCTGCTTCACGTCCAGTTGTGGTTGAGCCGTCTGCTTGGTTACCGTAGACTTTGCCATCTGCAACTACTGTTGAGTAGTAGCCGATGCTAAAGAGTGCGGTTGATGCCCATAGCATTTTACCTGTTTCAGCGTCAAGACATTTTTCTGCACCAGTTCGTGCGAAACCTAGGTCGTGTAGGTAGATGTTTCCATAGGCGTAGTTAATGCACCATACGTTGAATGCTCGGTTACGAACACCATCAGTATTGTGCCATATAACTGAACCATCCTCGGAATCCAATGCATAGATGTGCATGCTTTGAGTTCCGATGAAGAATTTGCCATCACCAAAGGAGGTCATGTAACCCATGGCAGTTTCTACGAATGTTTCCCAGACTTTGTCACCTGTTGCGATATCAATAGCGTATACTGAACAACTGCTGTAAGATCCCATCAATAACTTGCCATCACCATAACTGAGCATTGGGTTTCCAGGTTCGTCCATGATATAATCGAAGACTTTGCGGTTTCCTTCACCCATGTCTGTTTCTGGGTTTTCTACGGTCCAGCCACTACAGGTTGGAACATATTGACCAGAGACACTGTGGGGTCCAAAAACCATTTGGACTGGTTCACCAACACCCAGAATACTGTGATAGACTGCATTGGGGTTAACGGTAGAATCACGCCACAGGAATTCACCAGTAATTCTGAACATTGAGAGTCCACCAGAAACTGTTGCAAAGTGAGTATCATCAACTTTGAACATGTATCCGGCGCCTGCCATGCTAGAACCGCTAGTTGCACCAGTGGTTGGTCCATATCCGATGATGGATGCCCAGTTGCATGCACCAGTGTGTGGGTTAATTGAGATTACAGCGTTTCTTGCGGTAGAGTTACCAGAGTTTACTCTGATGCTTCCCCAAAGAATTATTTGTCCAGCCATTGCGATAGGAGAAGGACTGCTGAATGTGTTCACAAACGGGTTTACTACATCCGTTGCTTGTGTACTACCAAGGAACACTTTAGGAATAGCTAACCCGCTTGATGTCTTGAAAAGGACATCTGGCCTATCAGGCGCAGGTCCTGCGTTGAAACCAGTTCTGTATATGTTACCACCGTGTGGGTTCTCCCAGCCATAAGCTTCATTCAATAAGTTGCCATACTCAGCAGATGCTGCATATGCGCTATTGTCTGAAGTCATGTAAGTGGGAGATGTGGTTGTTACTGTACCTTCATTTGGGTTATAGTTGTTTATTGTTGCACCGTAAACAATTGAAGAAGTTGCTAATATTGAAATTAAAATTGCGATAGTTATTACTGAATAGAGGTTTTTTTTGTTTTGCATTTTTTTCACTTTTTTGTTTTTTGCCTCGTGGCGAGTACCAAAAATTTGGTTCTCGATCACGATGTGGTTTAAGTTAGGAAGGCAGGCACTATTTATGCTTTTTTCCAAAAAAGGTGCAATGATTCAATATAATGTGGAAGCATTCAGCTAAAAGCACATTTTTTCCAGTGAAATTTATTTTTAAACCATAATTGCGTATAAATTAGACAACTCTAAATTATACGATTAATACAACCACAGGTTCCCCAATAAAAACAAATTCCAGAGTTAGTGAGGAAAATAGCCCATTACTTTGAGAAAACTATTGGTTAATTGATTATTCTTAGCACGGATGCGAACTGTTTGAAGTAACTCCTTAGATGGAGAAAGGTAGTTAAGAAGCTGAGTTGCCTCAAACGCGGGTGTTCCCTTGAAGTGCCCAAAGTTGCGCAGGAAAAACAGCCATGCTTGTCTGCGGGTGTGAAAATGGGGGATATAATGTTGAACATTATACTGTTGACAAACTGAAACAAACCGCTTATACAAGTCATACAAGTAAGCCTCGTCAGGATAATATGTTTGAAACCCGCCCCCAGAACGTTCAACCCCGCTGTACAAACGTTCATATTTTGAAACCAACTGTGGAAAGTTTTGGTCCAAAAACTGTTTAAAACGAACCGGGTTCCGCGAATCCGTGCTTACACCAAGCACAAATTTTGCGCCGTTTGCCACAGCAGACTCGATAACATCTGACATGTTTTGGTTTGTATCAGTAACATATGGAAGCAGAGGCGCAGCCCAAATACCAACCATCACACCAGCGTCTGCAAGTTTTTTCACCGCATTTAACCTGTCTTTTGGAGGCGAAGCATTTGGTTCCAGCAACTGTGCCAATTTTTCGTCAAGCGTAGCAATACTCAACGAAACACAACACCAAACATTTTTTGCTGCCTCAGAAATAACGTCCAAGTCCCGAAGAATAAGGTCAGATTTAGTACCCAACGCAAAAGGGCAACGGTGGTCCCGCATTACCTCTAAAAGCTGACGGGTAACCTGAAATTTTTCTTCCGCAGCCTGATAAACATCAGTGGCAACGCCCATACTCAGTACGCCGCGGGTCTTCACGGTAGATAGTTCGCGGTCTAAAACCTGCGGGGCATTCGTTTTAACATAAACAGTTGGAGTTTTTTCACAGACTGCTTCAAGTTGACCGATGCCAGTGTTGGAGTATACACAGTTCATCTCACA
>JBAZEV010000001.1:0-79061 GCA_041653695.1 Bathyarchaeia archaeon | reverse complement strand
AGTTACATCATGAAATGTTTGTGCATCAAGTGATTCACTTGTCAATGTAATTGACTTAGTATATCTGGGGAATTCTCCCAGACTGAGAACGGGCAGATACACTCGGATATAATTTGTTGTGGAACCAGATGTTGTAATTGAAGAATTTAGAACTCTAACAGTTGGAACTACAACAACACGTATGTAACTTCCATCAGCCAATGGCACTTTTTCAAGGGCAAAAACTCTTGCTACAGGAGCAGAAGTTCCATTCAATGTAAGAGAATCGATTTGTTTGGGGTAGATGTTTTCAAAGTAATTGTTTGCAATGCTGTAACGTGATGTTGGGAAATTAAACATCAGAACTCCGGTCTCAACAGAAATAGGAGGGTAACTAACTTCACCGTGTTCAACATTTATGGTGTAATTTAACGCTGAAGGACCGAAAACAACATCACCGTATTGGCTACCATAGGTCATTGTTTCTGTGCGCCCAACAGTCCATGCAACGTCGTCGATTTGAAGACCAACTGTTTGCATTAACTGGAATGAAGAATTGAATTCTCCTTCGGCAACACGCGTCCACAAGAAGTTGTTAGCAAAAACCAAAGTAACGCTTAGAATAGCGACCATGGCACCGGTCATAATTACTGTGGAAATAGCTGGACTGATTCCACGTTTGTTTGAGCGTTTTTTAGCAAGTTTAAACAGCATCACTTTGGTTTTCTCCTTTTTACTCCTAAGTTGTTGGTCCAAGTAACACTGGAACGACCTTTGAGGCAACAATGGCGATGAACACAAGGAATGCAGAGTGCTTGAAGCCAGCAGCCAACGATTCTTCACTGATTTTTCCACAAACCAGCCCAATCAAGTAACAGTGGGTAATTACTGAAACAGTAAATATCAACTGAAGGAACCCAGTGTCCGCAGATGAAGCCGCAGTCTCACCACCCATGGCAATGGTGTTTGTGGTAAACAGTAAAGTCATCAAAGTTGTTGCAACCAGCAGTATCGCAGCAAAGTAGGGCATAATCATGTATGGCCTAACGCTCATGCGTTTTTCTTTTTCAATTTCCTGAGTCATGTTGTTGAAACGGGCAAGTGATTCAATCATAGAGATAGTACCACCACCAACATCCACGGCTTCCAGCAGCAGAAACATTACAATTTGGGACATCCAGCTCTTGGTTTTCCTAACGAAAGCCATGATTACGTTACGCATTGGAATACCCCAACCGATATCAGAGGACATCTTCTTGAGTTCATGAGAGAATGCACCGTAGTCTCTGCCAGATAGGTTTGAGATACATGCTTCAGGTGAAAGCCCAGTTTTTCGGGTTTCAGTTAAGTCCCTTAGGAAGTTGGAAATACCACGTTCCATGCTTGATTTTTTGCTTGCAATTTTTTGGTGAACCATCGCTGGTGGAACAACTGAGACAATCAAAGCGATAGCGACTGCGATGGGCAGGTCGATTGCTTCAATGGGCACGGGCATCATTCCGAAGAATCCTGTGAACAGTAACAGTAAGGCTATAGCTATTGCAGAGGAAACTGCGTATACTTTGTAAGGTCTGTATTCTGTGATTGGGCTTTTTGGTTGCATTCCATGAGCAAGATACAAGAATACGATAGAGAGTAACGGAGTGAAAACGTATGTATACATGATTACTCCAGAACCCATGTCCATGCCTGTGCTGTAGATGGATTCTACGCTGAACAGGATATAGAAACAAAGGGACATAAGAACCATTACGATGATGAATGACTCCAACAACATGCCCATACGTTCAGCAGCAGCTTTAACCTTCATGGAACCTGCCTTGAAGATTTCCTGCGCCTTTGTTTCAAGGAAGTGGATAACGTCACCACCGATAATTACGGTGGAAGCATAACCAGAAATGAAGTCCCTGAAAATGTCGAGCGGGTTATATTTTGCAGCTTTTTCCAGCGCACTAAGTGGGTCAACACCGAAGATTTCGACGTCCCGAATTAGGGCTCTGGATTCTTTCCGGGTTGCAGGTAAGAGTTCAACATCGGTTAACCGCTTAAAACTCATGTAAGGTGGAATACCGCCAGAAGCCATTACAGTAACATATGTTGCCGCAAATGGCATTTCACGCTCCAAAGCACTGGAACGTTCACCGGCTTTAGAACTGGGCGCAACCATGAAACCAATCATCACATAGATTGGCATGGGTACCAAGAAGATTAGAAACAGAATACGTGTGAAGTATATCAGCACAAGTGCTGCAACAGACACAGGTATAGTAAGAGTAGCCATTAAAAACATCAAAGAAATATAGGTTTCAGGGTAGATTTTGATACCTGCTTTCTCTAGGTGTTCCTTGAACTCGAAAACACCGCTCAGAAATTTTGGAGCAACGCCACCAAAGATACGGAAGGAAACGCCTTCAAGCATTTTTAACAGGGGCACTTGCTAGGACCTCCTTCTCGTAGAATTCTTCAGGTTTGGCGTTGTATTCTGTAATTACCCCTGCGACGTCTTTGTAACTTCGAATGTTTCGTTGTCTCATCCAACGTAACACATTTTCTCGGCGTTTCATCTCTTCCATCAATTCAGCCCAAGTTAAGCCTCTGCGTTCGCATATGTTGCTAAGCATTATACCGTTTTTAGCCTTGAAATCATGAACGTCACCAGCTGCTTTCCACTTGAAAGTATTTCTGTAGTCTTCGTAGTCCGCAACTTCGTCAACAGAGAGTACCCGTCGGTAGGCGGTCATTTCACCTGTTTTTGATTGAGGAAGGTGTACACGTTGAATGGAAACTACAATATTCATAAGCGGCATGTATGCAGGTGCGATATCCATTGGTTTTTGGATTAAACGTTTTACAGCAGATTCAATAGAATCAGCGTGCATCGTTGCCATACCACCGTGACCAGTAGCCAAGGCCTGGAAAAGGGTGTATGCTTCGCTACCTCGAATTTCACCTACAACAATTAAGTCTGGACGGTGCCTCATCGAAGTTTTAACCAGATCGAACAGGGTTACTTCTCCGGTAAGGTTTTCACCTAAACCGTAACTTCGCCTCGCGATAAGGGATACCCAGTTTTCGTGAGGAAGGTTAAGTTCCGCAGTTTCTTCGATGGTGATGATTTTGCTGCCAGGTTTAATCAAACAGGCAACAGCGTTAAGGAATGTTGTTTTTCCAGATGCTGTTCCACCTAGAACCATTAGGGACGCTCTGTTTTCTAGGCAAGTCCAGAAATATGCGGCCATTTCTTCGGATAGTGTTCCTAGGTTAATCAGGTCAATGATTGAGTAGGGGTCGTCGCGGAACTTTCGGATAGTGAAAGCAGTTCCGAACGGTGTAACTTCGCGTCGGTAACAAACAGCAAGCCTGTGTTTTCCGGGCAAAGAAGCGTCAACAATAGGGAAAGCTGAACTAACGTGTTTTCCAGCCATGTGAACAAGTTTTACTACGGAATCGTCTACTTCTTGGTCGTCGTGGAAGACCAAGTTTGTTTCAAGGTTCTCGTATCGGCGGTGCCAAACATAAACAGGTTTTTCGACACCGTCACATGAAATATCTTCTATGTTAGGGTCACGCATCAAAGCATCGATTCTGCCGAAACCTACAAGGTTTCTTTGAGCATGATAAAGGATTTTAGACCACGAAACGTCGGGCAACCAACCTAAACTGATTCGGTATTTTCCAACAATTTTTTCGGCTTCATTAACGAAGAATTGTCGGGGGTCTTCGATTTCTTGGTCGGGTGAAGCGATTTCTGCCAGAAGAATTTCCAGTATACGGTCGTATACGTTTCGTTCTAGTATGTCTAGTTGGAGTTCGTCTAGGATGTATTTGTACTCCCCACTTATCGGGTTTCGGGCTATTGCCGCGTGTGCGAATGGTTCGTACAGGGGGTAGCGTTCAACAATTTTGTAGCCTCTGGGTAATGGCTTTGGTGGAGGCGACGGAGGTATTGCTTTGAGTTTCTGCTTCTTAAAAATAGTACCTGCAGACTTTAATGCAGTGGTAACCCTCTCGTTGAAGCGCTTTATGTGTTCCATTGGAGTTCTCCTATACAGTAAAAAAACTCCCGGAGTATTAAATCTTATGTCTTACTAAATCGTAGTTATGATAAAGTATTGTACGTTTACAAAAAAGACACACAGTTCCAAACAAAAAAAACACGACCAAAAAACACAAACTACAGACGCGGTTTACAGATAACCTCACGAATCTTCAAATCAAAAAAGGTATGCGTATTACTTGCAACCAAAACCAGCGCAGTATCAGCACTACTACCAGTGCCACCAACCACAACAACGTCTTCACCAACCCTAATCAAACCCGCATCAGAAGCCATGCAGGCAATCTCGCATCCAACTTTAACGCCCTGACCAAAAAGCCGAAGAACCCCCGAAACGATTCCATCCAATTGAATAGACTCAAACTTATTGGCAACAGCACGCCCCAAAGTGCCAAACGCATGAGCAGCGGTTAACACATTTGCGCCACGATTTTCAATTATTTCCCGATTCTTTGGCAGCAACTGTTGAACATTTGGTTGAGTAAACCCAGTAACATGAGACACAACAACCAGATTGTACCCCTTGAAAACTTCAGAGGCTTTAACACCTGTTTCTCCACTTGTCGAGGCAACAACAACACTTCGGATACCCAGTTCGTCAGCACGTTTTTTTGCCAAACGCAAAGTTTCAGACGTGTTTTTTGGACCAGTTTGCTCAAAATAAACGGTACTACATGTGGTGTCGGTCAATGTTTACAGCTCCAACCAAATATTTTTTGGTAAACCCAGTTTATATCTGTTACAAACAACTGCTCAGTAGCAGGGGTCTGTTTTTGTTTCGCTTGTTTGTATCAAATTTATAAACGTTGCAGGCGTTTTTTATCTGCAAGACGCTTGATACTGGATTGAATCATGGGTTCCTCTTTGATACGGTTTGAGGTCTAAGATTTGGGTTACAACAAAAAAAACGAAGTTTATAGCATCCAGACAATCGACTTGAGCAAACGTTTCACAAAAAAAAGACACAGAGGCGTCTTTGGTTTTCTGCACAAAAACCAACAAACAAACGGACAAACCCAAAACAACAACATCACAGTAGCTTTAGACAAAGTTAACCTTAAAATTCGCCCAGGGGAACTTTTTGGTCTTCTTGGTCCAAATGGGTCAGGTAAAACAACGACGATCAAATGTTTGTCCACCATTTTGATTCCGGACTCGGGTAAAGCGTTTGTTAACGGTTTTGATGTTCAAAAAGAAACAGCGATGGTAAGGGCAAGTTTGGGCATGGTTGTTGGTGGCGAACGAACATTATACTGGAAGCTTACAGCCCGTGACAACTTGATGTATTTTGCTTCGTTGTATAAGATGCGTAAAAGTTACGCAAAAAAGAGAATTGACGAGCTTCTGGAAATATTTCAGCTTTCTGACCGCGCCGATGAAAGGCTTGAAGACTACAGCACAGGCATGCGACAAAAAATAGCAATAGCCCGAGCCTTGCTACATGACCCGCCGATTTTGTTGCTGGATGAACCAACATTGGGTTTAGACCCCGGTTTTGCCAGACAGCTTCGTGCCCAAATAAAAGAACTTTCGGAAAAACAGGGTAAAACGGTTCTTTTGACCACCCACTACATGGATGAGGCAGACAGGCTCTGTGACAGGGTTGCATTCATTAACGATGGCAGAATCGTTGCCGTTGATACGCCAAACAAGCTCAAGGCAATGGTGAAAGAAAAAGAGCTAGTAGAGGTCATGGTTTACAGTCCACCCGCAGATATTGAAGCGAATCTGCGTTCGCTGTTACCTGATGCAGAGGTTGTCAAACTAATCGTTGGCAACGAGGATGAAGGCGCCCCGTCAAGGATTAAGATAATCGGAAAAACCGCAGAGGACAGCATTGGAACAGTCATTGATGCGCTCAGACAAAAAAATGTGCGTATTGGTTGTTTGAATGTTGGTGTGCCTACGCTTGAGGACGTTTTTATCAAGTTGACGGACACAAAGCTTTCGGAGGGTAAACCGCAGTAGATGACAGAAAGCATCTATTATCAGTCGAACATGCACAGTAATTTGGTTGTTGTCTGGAATGAGATAATTAAGAACCTGAAGTTTTTGTTTGCGTACAGGATAATCATCGTTTTTTGGGCGGTGTTTCCCATTTTCTGGTTTATTCCCTTCGTTTTGCAGGGGGAAGCGTTTGTTGGCGGTCTGGAGAGCGCCAGTTTTGGTCAAATTACGGGTTCGACAGAATTTATTCCATTTATTGTGATTGGGTCGGTTTTGAACAGTTACGTTAACACTCTATTGTATGGCATGGGTGAAAGCATACGACGTGAAGCACTACAGGGAACAATGGATTACCTGCTTGTTTCACCCACAAACAAGGCGTTTGTGTTAATCGGAAAAGCGTTAAGCGAAAGCCTGTCCAGCACAATCTTTGCGGTAAGCCAACTGACTATTTCGGTAATCTTGTTTGGGATGAACATAACTTTGGGCATGTTGCTTCCGGTCTTTTTCATAACAATCCTGCTGATTCTTGGGTTGTATGGGCTTTCACTGGTTTTGGCGGCTTTGTCACTTTTGTATAAACAATCTCACGACGTCTCAGAAACCATAGGCTACGTGTTCTACGTGTTTTCCCCAGTACGATACCCTATAGAAAGCCTGCCATCGTGGGCGCAGGTCTTTGGCAAACTCATCCCATTAACATACGCGCTGATAATCATACGAGCAATCATGCTGCTTGGTACACCGCTTTCTGCGATGTATTTTGAAGTTTTTGCGCTTGTGGTAATCGACGCCGTTTTGATAATTGCAGGATTTTACATGTTTAACTGGATGGAAAACAAAAGCAAAAAATCGGGAACAATCAGCCAATATTAAGGAGAAAAACAGCGGTTGGAAAAACAAGACAAACACAGGTTGCGGCAAGTCAGCTGCCCAGCGGGAATTAACTGGAGTAACTTCAAGGCTGAGTTACGGGCAGTTTGGGAATCGAATATTAAGGCGTGGAAGCTAGATTTTGCGTATCCTGTTAGTTTTGTTCGTCAACTTGTTTCGCCAATTGTTTTCATGTTACCGTATCTGTTGTATGGATTGGTTTTGATTGGCGGCAGATACAGCGAAAACCTAGCACAGCTTGTCGGAACAGGAGATGCAGTTGCGTTCATCTTCACAGGCTATATCATGATGGGCTTTATCGGCACCGCGGTTTGGGCTATGGGATTTAGTATGCGCCGTGAACAATGGTTTGGTACCTTGGAGGCAATTTATGTTACACCTGCCAGCCGTTTAGGACAGGTCATGGGCATGGCGTTGCACAGTACGGTTCATCAGGGTATCGGCACTGTTATGCAGTTTATTTTTATTTATTCAACATTTGGGTTAGCGTTAAACGTTCAAGGAATTCTACCAGCTTTAGCAATTTTTGGGCTCATGATGATAGCACTTTACGGTTTTGGGATATTAATCTCGGCTTTAAGCTTGATACTGAAAGAAGGCTGGATAGTATCAGACAGCATCTACAGCATCATGACCATCCTTTCGCCAGTTGCTTACCCGTTAACAGTTCTTCCCACATTGGCACAGCAGGTAAGCGCAGTATTCCCAACATCACCTGCCTTGATTGGAATGCGCACATTTCTGATTACAAACTATGTTCCCGAGGTTGTAGGCAACGTGTTCTTGCACCTGTTAGTGTTGGGAGCAGTGTGGATACTGTTTGGCGTATTTGTTTTCCATTTAACAGATAAGTACATCCGAAAAAGAGGCATGCTAAAAAAGTTCTAAACAACAACGAGGCGATGCACACGATTCGGATATGCACACAAAAAAGGGGAAATGTCTGGTTTGGCGCGGCAGTGCATGATAACCAAGTTGTTGCCACGATGTTTTTTGACAAAGAACCAGATTTGAGCAGATTGTTGGAAAGGCTACCAAAGGATGCAATGTTTCAGGTTTTAGAAGAACCAGACAAACTACTGGCAGATGTTTTGAGTTCCCTAGATGACATTTTCAGGGGTAACGACACAAAACTGTGCTGTTTTAAGGTTAATATCGGTCAGCTTTCTGGTTACGCCCAAAGGGTACTAGAATATACAAGGTTAATTCCTGTTGGATATGTTACAACGTATGGTGCATTAGCGGATGTTGCGGGTGGAAGTGCAAGGTCGGTTGGAAACGTTGAGGCATCAAACATGGTTCCGTTGTTGATTCCCTGTCATAGGGTTGTGCGTTCTGATTTAACGGTTGGGGGTTACGGTTTTGGTGCCAATGTCAAGTTTGAGATTTTGAAACAAGAAGACAAAGGCTACGAAGAGTCAACCACGGTAACGGTTGATGACAAAAAGTTGGTTTTGTTTCCAGTAAAGTGGGTTAAAAAATAAACGGTTTTGGCGGTTTATTCTTTGATTGCTCCGCCTATTGCTCCGCTTATTAGGGCTACGATTGCTCCAACTATGCTGAGCATTACTATGATGAGGCTTATGCCAAATCCGACAAAGAATCCGATTGGTCCCAGAAATGCTGTTCCAAATACTATTAACATTACAGCGATTATGAGTGCACCCATTATTCCGGATAGAAACCCTGCTTTTGCACCGCGTAAGACTCCGCCTCTTGTGATTAATCCCGCGACGAAGCCTGCGATGAATGAGCCAACAACAGGTATCCAGCCTAGTATTATCATGATTACGAATCCGATGAAAACTCCAAGTCCAAGACTTCCACTATCAGACAACGACGTCACCGATTTCAACGGTGATTGCTGAGATGTTAATAGACTTATCGTCATACATTACTGAAAAACTGGTTAAGTTAAAGCTCATATACACCAAGAAAGGTATGTTCAGGTGGATGGAACAAATACTATGATGCGCGGGGTGTTTGTTGGAAGGTTTCAGCCTGTTCACAACGGACATTTAGAGTTGATTAAAGAAATCGTTAACAAAGTTGACGAACTGGTCATCGTTGTGGGCAGTTCGCAGTACAGCCATAAACGTGACAACCCGTTTACTGCTGGTGAACGCGTCACCATGATTAGAAACGCGCTTCAAGAATCCCAGATACCGTTGTCAAAAACTTGGATTATACCTGTTCCGGATGTTCACCACCACTCGCTTTGGGTTGCCCAGATAGTTAGCTACTGTCCCCGTTTTGATGTGGTCTACACTAACGAGCCACTAACGGGCAGGTTGTTCACTGAGGCAGGATTCAAAGTTGAACACATGCCGTTGATAAAACGTGAATTGTACACCTCCACGGAAGTCAGGGAACGTATCCAAACAGGCAGAGACTGGGAAAAACTAGTTCCATCACCGGTTGCCAAATTCATCAAAGAGATAAACGGCGATGTCCGTGTTCGGGAACTTA
Organism: Bathyarchaeia archaeon; assembly: GCA_041653695.1. Lineage (GTDB taxonomy): Archaea > Thermoproteota > Bathyarchaeia > Bathyarchaeales > Bathyarchaeaceae > Bathyarchaeum. The sequence continues at coordinate 69,715 of JBAZEV010000001.1, read as the reverse complement.
ACAAAACCGACAAACTATGCTAAACCAGTTTTTTTGAACTGAACATGCCATAGAGGTATCTGGCTACCAGTGAAACCACCCAGCCGCTGATAATGAATACTGTTGCCGGAAAATTTTCAAATTCCGAGTTCAGCATGGCTGTTTGGAACACAAAAAAGACCAATGCCATTACCGCGACACAGGTGTAACCGAAACGTTTGCCATATTTTTGGGTGCTCTGGACTGCTAAAAGCCCCAAGAAGAAGATGTCACCTAACCCAAGAAATGTATAAGCATCAGTACAAGGTATGGTCGGTAAAATTACGCCCACGGGCAGTCCTAAGTCTAGGGCTTTTTGTGCAGAAACCACGGTGAAACCTGTAACTAATACCTGTATTATGTCTACTACAGTGAGCAAAGAAACAAACGCTAACGTTGTTTTCCACGTGAACAAGGTTCCCATGTAAACCGTGATTCCGACCCCAAAGATGACAGCGAATATGTCAAAGAAGTAGATGTTCCAGCAGTAAAAGAACAAAAACAGGAACAACACAGGTGGCACAGCAGCCAGATACAGTTTTGGTGCAAACATGTACGTGAACAAGAACAGCACCATAACATACGCAAACGAAAACAGGGCAACAAGCGACTGGTCTGGAATGAAAACCAAAACATAGACCATGATACCCATCGCGGCAACTAACAACACTATGTGTCCGAGTTTTAGTTTGAGTTCCTGTCCGCCAAGAACGGTTTCAGCTTTCTTTCCGAGTTTGGAGTAAAGAAAAACAGTGGCAACGCCGATTAGAAACAGAACAAATGAAAGAAAAAAATCAACATCCATGCACACAAGTATACAAACCCACAAACATTTACCTTACGGTTAACAACCAAGCACCATCAAGGTATGCATATATAGTGCCAGATTGTTTGCTTTTTTAGGAGCCCTCAACATGCGAAACTTGTTCAAGCTTACGCCGACAACGTTTCTGGTGTTAACGAATGTGCTGGTTTACGTTTTCACCTCGATTGTTGGCGGAAGTTTTTTTGAAACAGGTTATGAGGCTCTTGCACGGTACGGGCAATACAATTTACTGGTGTTTGATGGAAATTACTGGCAGCTTTTAACATCCATGTTTGTTCACGTGGACATAATGCACATCACATTGAACATGCTGTTTTTGGTTATCTTCGGGTTAAGGGCAGAAGAACTCTTCAAAACCGAGGAATACTTCATGGTTTACCTGCTTTCTGGACTGTTAGGCAACATATTGACGTTGTTCTTTATGCCTGTATACACGGTTTCCGCGGGGGCATCAGGTGCAATCTTTGGGATGTACGGCGCGGGCATAATATACATGCGCAAAGCGTATGGACAATCTATCGTTGGAGCGTTGATGTACGGGTTTTTGTTACTAATGTTAACAACGGGCTCAGACGTAAACATAGTAGCACACTTCGGCGGACTTGTAGCAGGACTGGTAATCGGGTATGCCCTAGCAAAATCGCGCAAACAAATGTTCTGGCTTGAAGACAACTAACATAAACATTTAACCCGTTTCTGAGACACAAAAAACGTCCCCAACATTTGCCCCAAAAAGTTTGGCTGCATTTCCCTGATTTACTGCAACCTCAAGAAGGTCTCCGCTGCCAACCAACGCCAAAGAAGCCCCAACTGGAACCGCACCATACGTAGAATAATACGGTAAACTCAAACGTTTTTCGCCAACTTTAATTAACAAGGAATTGCCTTCACAAAAACCGGTTTTCTTGAGCAAATCGACTGAAATGTTACTTATTATGTTACCAAAATCGTCGATGTACAGAACCTCACCGAATAGTTCGCCATGTTTAGTTTGCGGTTCCACGTAAGTGGGAAAAACGTAATCCGTTATTTGTGGCCCAAACAAACTGGGGTCCACACCCGCTGCAAGATGCGCCGCAACGGGAGCAAAGATGTCACGTCCATGAAACGTATTAGATACTTTGGGCAACAAATATTTTGGGTCTGTTATTTGGTAAACATTCTGTATTTCTTGTTTGTTGGCTGCTAAAATGAGCAAACCGTTGTCGGGTCCAACATATATGGCGTGTTTAGTTTTCACGATTATGGAGCGCCGTTTTGTTCCTACACTGGGGTCAACCACGGCAACATGAACGGTGTCTTTGGGAAAGTACTGCGCAGCCGAAGCTAAGACGTATGCGCCCATGCGGATGTTATATTTTTAGTTATTTCATGGGTTACATCCACGATACGTGTGTTGGGGGCGATGGACAGGATTACGGCTTTCATTTCTGCCAAGTAGTGGTCTTTGAGTCCGAAATCTGAAAGCAACGAAACGACAGACATACTTTTTGCCCTGAACTGTGAATGGGAAATTGCCATATTTAATAACTGTTCCATAAACATGTATCAACGATAAGAGGTTTAGTTGTTGGCAGAAGTGGTGTCTGTTTCAGGGCTTTTTGAAAGCGGGCATGGTCAAGTTTTATGTTACCCCAGATGCCCACAAGAGGAGCTGGAAAATAGACTCAAAGAGTTAGAAACACTTGGAGTCCAAGCCATAGAATTCACAGGCGACAGAACCATTTTTGGTGTACCCGTTCTGGGGAAAGGGTGGGTTGGCATCGTTGTGGTGGCACATTTAAGCAACGGAAAAGCTGCTTTGAAGATACGCAGATCAGACTCAGGCAGGGAATCGTTGTTTCATGAATCAGAGATGCTTAAAACAGCAAACCAAAATGGTGTTGGACCAAAACTGGTTAATGTTACTCAAAATTTTCTGTTAATGGAGCTGATCCAAGGAACAAAGTTTCCAGAGTGGATACAAACATTAGAAGATGCAAACGCAAAACCGCGTTTAAGGCATGTAATAAAACAGGTTCTGGAACAATGCTACAAACTGGACCAAGCAGGATTAGACCATGGCGAAATAAGCAAAGCACCAAAACATATACTGGTTACCGCCCAGGACACACCTGTTTTGATAGATTTTGAAACATCCAGCATCAAACGAAGAGTCTCAAACGTGACCTCCGTATGCCAATACCTTTTCCTGGGAAGCCAAATCGCCCCAAAAGTGAACAGCATATTGGGTCAGGTCAACGAAAACGAGTTCATAAACGTGTTACGGACATACAAACAGGAACGGTCCAGAACCAATTTTGAGAATGTTTTAGAGAAAATTCTGTAAACAAAAAGGTGATTGTTTTATTTTTTTCCAAACACTAGGCGGTCGGTTACCAGAGCTACAGCATAGTAGACTTCTTCGGGTTCAAGGTCGTCTGTGGTGAGAATGAGATTAAACGGAGAAAGGTCCAGACCTAAATCGAATCCGTAAAGGTTTTTGTATATTTTGCGGGTTTGGGCGTCTTTTTCCACCAGAGCAGCCATTGCATCTTCAGTGCTTAAACCGTCACGGGTTACTACTCGTTGGGCTCGTACTTTAGGCGAAGCCTCTAACCAAACCTTGAATCCTTCATCCAGCAGCCAAGGCATGGTCCAACTGTCAAGAACAACATTGCCCTTTTTTCCGTATTCCAGTAACATGTCATCGATTTTTTTGTCAAAAGCAGGATTGTTCATCCGCTGTTGCAGAAACTTTAGGCCCTCGGCAGATTCCCACCAACCAGTTACTTCGGAGTTGTAGCCTTCTTCTTGGGCTAGAACCCGCATTGCGTTTCCGCCAGAATAGTAATCTAAGCCATATTTTTCTGCAATCTTTTTTGCTACAGTACTTTTCCCAGAACCGGTCATTCCGCTGATGCAGATTACAATTTTTTTGTTAGAAGAGGTATCACACGATTTCACTATTAGACAGCCGCCATTTTACGTCAAGACATGAGCATCCTAGTCGGTTCCGCCAGTTAACCCGAAGAGGCGTGAGAATATTGTTCCACAACTAAATGAACAGATAAGATACCAATAGAACAGGCTCAGAGGCATAACGCCGCCAAACCATGGAAGATACGCTACGGGGTCTGGTCCAATAAGTGGACTATCAAACAGTCTCATTCCTAAGACGTTCCCAGTTAACAACAGCCAAACAACAAGGAACAACACCATAGTGATTGGCATAACTCTGAACTGTTTAGAGGACAACGAAAGAGATTGCGATTGAAGCGCAAGCAGCTGTTTTTCTTGTTTTTGTGCTTTTCTGAGCAGTTTTTTGTCGTCAGTTGCTTTGGCGGTTTTCATGTTCTCGTTTTTTTCTTTAGTCAATGCAGAGATTTTCCGTTGCAGATCTCGAACTTTGTCACGGTGTTCTTTAGGCATAAATGTGCGGTTAATCATCGAGGATGCAAAGGACATTACTACAGAAATGCCAAGAATAATTACTGTAATAACTGGAGGTTGAGCTAAAGTACTCATCGCTTAGTCCTCCAACAGTATGGAAGTTTTTCTGTAATAACGGTTACTGCATTCAAGGTTATCATCCCAACATACGACCAAACGCGGGATACATTTCCGAAACTTGTTCTTGCACAAGCAACTGGTAGTATTGATACAATATACCCACAGCTAGCAGAACACCCATACCTGTACCGAACACTCCGAAGAATCCTGCAACAGACGCAATCAAACCAATTATTGCGCCTCCAAGGATTGTTACAACTGGAATGTAACGGTTCAGAATCATTTCTATGGATTTTCCTGACCTGCGGAATCCAGGTATTTGCATACCAGAATCAACAAGCTGTTTTGCAACTGTACCAGGGCCTAAGCCACCGACTTCAAGCCATGTTAGTGAGAAGATTATGGAAAATCCAACCATAACGCCTACGAAAATCAAGGCTCTAATGGGGTCAGCCGAAACCATGGCGAGACCATTAGGAGCAGTTAAGTAATATGCAAGACCACCAACAAGGTCTGTTCCTTTTTCGCCTCCAAATGTGCCTAAGAAGTTAATGATTATGTTGTCTGAGCCGAAGTGGCTATGCAATAACTGTGCAAAGACGAATACGTTAGCGAACAGAGCAGAGGCAAATATTACAGGTAAGTTAGAAACGTAAAGCAGTTTGATTGGGTACTTTCCGCGGAATCCACGGTAGTTAGCGTGTGAAATTGGAAGTTCAACTCGGACACCTTCCATGTAGATTACGAGGATAAATACAACCACAGTTGTCAAGAAACCCAACATAGACGGGTAACTGGATAAAGCGCCGTCGGCGTCTGTTCTCAGAAAAGTGGCCAAAAAAGATTCTCCACCAGCAATTGATTGACCCAAAGCAAGGAATGCCCCATAGAATTTTCCATCGGCCATTGGAGCGTTCGGAGAGAAGCTGTCCCACAGAATACCTTGTGCGACTCCAGCCAAGATAAAGAGGCTGATACCGCTTCCGATTCCCCAGCCTTTCTGTAACATTTCATCAAGTAACATGATTATTATGCCAGCACACAAAAGCTGCGCAAACACAATAATAGATGTTTCCAAAGTTAAAGGCCCATAAACGTTACCCAACAGGTAAGCACCTGCTTGAACACCAGTTAACAGAATTGAAAACACTTTAGTAGCGGCAGTGAAAAGTGCCCTATCGTCAGGGTTGTTTAAGTCAGCATTTATAATATTTGAACCAATGAGCAACTGCAAAATCAGGCCACCAGTTACGATGGGACCGATACCAAGTGCAGTTAAAGTTCCCTGAGACGAGGCAAAAATTATACGCAGACTTTCAAGATTTGTGCCTCCAGACTCGATGTTAAAGAGCGCAACTTCGCTCATAACAAGAAAGACGACCATCGCGATGGCGGTCCAGAACAGTTTTTCGTTGAAACTTACTTTTCGGGTTGGTGAATTTATTTCGGGCATGAACCTTGAAAGAGGTCCGAATAATGAAAGGAATCTGCCAGCCATGATTTCTCCGCCTTGTTCATTCTTTAGGTTAATAGCCTATAAGCTGATTGGATATGTTGCGTATGTTGAACACAAATATAAACACTTTGACGGCTCAACACACAATCAAAGAGATAACAAAAAAGGGTAAGGGGTTACTCTTCTGATTCTTTGAGGATTTGTCCCCCTGCCTCTTCCAATTTTTGGGAGGCAGACTCAGAATATGACCCAACTTTAATAACCATTGGTTTGGTGATTTCACCAGTTCCCAAAAGTTTGTTGTAACCAAGAAGGTCTAGGTCCAAAAAGATTTTGTTGTCTTTTCGTTCCAGTTTCTTCTCAGCTTCAAGTTTTTCAACTAGGCTTTCAAGTTTTCCCACGTTTATGACGTTAACTTTTTTGTTAAGGGTACGTGCGGAAACAAAACCTCGCTTTAACCAATATGTTGGGTTGTATCGCAACACCAGAGACCATTTGTGTTTATCTAAACCAGCTTTACCAGTTCCACCACGACCACCGCGGCACCTGTGCTGACCTACCTGACCGTATCCATGTGTTCGTGAACCACGATATCTTCTTACTTTTCTGTCTTTAGTTGGCAAATGTCAAACCTCACTTTTTCACAATATTTTATTGTCTTTAACTACTTTTCCAATTTTGTTCAATTTTACTTCCAATACACCATTCTTGTATGATGCACGTGCAGACTTTGGGTTCACTCGGGCTGGAAGTTTTAGCTCGTCGTACCACTCAAAGTCTTCTGCGTCAACGGAAACGGTTAAGCAGGTTTCAGTAACCCGCAAATCGATTGATTCCTTCTTAACACCCGGAAGCACTGCAAGGACCAACAATGCAGCATCTTCTTCAATCAGGTCTACCAACGGTTCCACGTCGTCACCGACTTCGATGTCTTCGTCCCATTGCCGTTTGCTGATCTCTTGAATCTTAGGCTTTCCATCAGGACCAATCTTGATGGAGAACCCCTTAACGCGGTTACGTTTTACTGATGTATTATCAGAGGAGTCATCAAAGGCGTTTTGCATAGCTTCGTCGATGAGATCTCCAAGACGCTCTAACTCATCGTAGATGGCGTCAAACCAAGGACCTTTCTTTTTTCTTCGTCTCCACCATGGATCGCTCATGGGAACTCCTTCCTCAATTGTGATTGTGCAGCATTGGTAACTATAAACATTGCCAAATACAGCGCAGCTACATCATTCGTTGCAGCAAATCGTTGATTGCTTCGCCGCGGTAGCCTAACTCTCCACCAGAAACGAAACTTCGTTTAACTTTTCCTTTGAATCCTTTCGTTGGAGGACGAAGACGGAACAAAGGTTTCAAGTCAGGCAGACTATTGAATTCTACGTCTACGTTGTATATTGCTTCAGCTAGCACATCTAAGGTTTCGTAGCCTAGTTCTTGGGCGTATTCATCAGTCAACTTTTTGTCGCCAACAAGTCTTCCGCGCTTCTTCAACAACAGTGCAATTGTTTCTTTGGAGACTTCACCCCAAGTTATGCAATCCTTGCTTTTTCGTAGCATACCATTGTAGGCTGGGCGGTTGTCAAGTAATGTTGCGTGACAGCTTCTGGTTAACCGTAACATCATCAGGGTATCTTTGACTTCCTGTGAGAAGTCACTTAAACCGCGAATGCGAACGACGACCATACATTTTAGTGGTTTTTGCATATTTAACGCACCCAATCCTGTGGTGTAACAAGCAGGTAAGTTTTCTTAATAGCATCAAAGACAGCATATGCATATGATGGAACAGTTCGGGTTGAGCCGAAGCTTTTCATCCAGCAGTCTTTAACTCCAGCTAAGCCCAAGATAATTTTTGCGCCTTCGCTGGCAACAAGACCTAAGCCACGTGGACCTGGAATTACAACGACTTCAACGCCACCGCATGATCCGCTAACTTGGAATGGTAACGAGTGGTGTTTTCCACATCCGCATTCCCAAGAACCGCATCCTCGGCGTACAGGTGTAATATTTAGGCGCGCGTTTACGGCTGCTTTTTCGATAGCAGAACGCACTTGGCTTGCTTTGCCTGAACCTAAACCTACGTAACCGTCACGGTTTCCGACTACTACAATTGCTCGGAACTGGGATTTCTCACCAGCGTCTGTCTGTTTTTGAACTAACCCGATGTTAATTACTTCTTCCTGTAGGTCAGGAAGCAGTGTATTCACTATTTCGGGTTCTCGAATTTTGAGTCCTTCCATGAAAAGTTCTTCGATAGAAGCAACTTTACCTTCTAGAACCATTTTGCCCAGCCTTGTACGGGGCACCCATGCTTCAAATTTTTCGTTGTTATTGTTGCTGGACTGTCTCATGCTTCTTCCTTCTCTTTCACATTTTCTTTAAATGAAGACACTATTTTGGCTTTCACCGCAGTAAAGTGTTCTGTCAACGTTTCTGGGCGTAGTCCCTTTGAGATGTAAATGGAAAACTTCTTTTTGTAGGCTTCAATGTCTTCTTCAAACATTTTCTTTGCGTAGTTTGCAATCTGTTTTCCAGTTAGTGTATCCTTGTTTGGGAATATTCCTTCACCATGAGGAACTTCAACTCCAGCATCAATGAATCCTTTCAATGCAGCAAACACGCGTGTACCTTTGGATGGAATGTGTAACCCAACATCCAAGAATGCTGTTTCCACACCAGCGGCATGTGCTTTGTAGCCACACAGAAGACCAGTAAGGTATGCAGCGGGAATGTTTCCTCCGTTGCTCAGCCAACCGTAAGTTTTCATCAACTCACGGGAGTGCGCTGAAATGATTACTTTGTCTCCTATGGATTCTGCTTCAGTTACCTGTATGATCGTGTTTTTCAAAGATAACCGAACAACGACTCGGGGCGCTCGTGACAAAACGAGAGCTCTTCGTGACCGGTAATTTGTTCTTCCTTCTTTTCGTCTACGGAAAGGAACTCGATATCGTGGACCAGTAGCCATTAACGTTTCCTCCACATGTTATGGGTTCGTATATAGCGTTCTACATCAGCTTTTGAACCGAAAACGCCACTTTCGGACATGTCATACAGTTTACGGTAAGCACCCACAGTGATAGCTCGGGTTTCTCTTAGTTCACTTAGTTGCCTTCGAATTGGTCGGATTTTGTTAATCCAAACTTGTTTCTTAGAAATCTTAGACCGAGCGGGACCACTTTTACTTCCAGAACCTTTTCTCAAGCCTTTCTTTCGTTTTTGTTGGAAAACTCGGGCTCGAGACCGGCTGATGCCTTTTTCTGGAATCACTTTAACTACGCCTTCGCGTACCAGCTTGCGGATTTCTTCTCGTGTAATCGCTGCTTCAACGTAATCAATTCGTTCGGGGTCCATCCAAATTCGGGTTTCCCCGACTTTGAGGACTTTAGAAGCTATACGACGCTGACTTTTAAGACTCAATTTTTCTTCGCTCCATCAGACAGGCTTTCTTTCTCTTCTGATTCTGCGCTGTCCTTTAAACCTTCAGGCTCACGTATGGCTCGTGGGTTTAGTACATGAATTCCTTTTTCTTCTGCAAGGGTCATGATTTCAGCCCGTTTTCGACCTCCAACTGTACGAGCTATTCGAATAGCTTGTAGTTCAGGGTCTACTCCGTTTAGATCGTCCACTGAAAAAACCCGAGCTTCTACGAATCCTGATGGATGCAAGCCTCGTGTTTTCTTGGGACTGCAATAACCAGTAGTAGGAGATAGCGGCCATCCTTTTACTTTTTTGCGCATTTTACTGTCTACGCCGTGTGGTCGTCTCCAGCTGTCAGTAATGCGTTTGTATCTCCAAGTTTCTTGTCTTCGGAACTTGGGTTTCTTGTGTTTAACGTAAACGTTCTTGTGTCGTTGAATTTCTTCTATACTATCGTGTTTTTCTTCGCTCATTCTACGAATCCCTCATGTTCTTCAAAAACGTAAATACCGTCAAGGAATACTCGGGGGTCTTTACGTTTGATTTTTGTTGCGTTTTGAATAGTCGCAGCGGTTTGACTTACATGTTCAAGGTCAATTCCTTGCACGATGATGTCTTCGCCTTTGATTGTTACTTTAACGTCACTAAGGATTTTGATTGTACGAGGGCTTCGTTCGCCAGTGAAGTTTTTGATTGTCAAGGTGTTACCTTTGAGTTCAACAGTTAACGGAAAGTGTGAGAAAACAATCTTCAGTTTGTATGTAAAACCAGTAGTTACACCTTTTATCATGTTTCTAATGTGCGAACACACGGTTCCTACAAGAGCAATTTCCCTTTTGCGGGGCCAGTTTGCTTTAACGGTTATTGTTTTACCTTCTAAGCTCATCAGTATTGGTGCATGAGAAAAGTCTCTGACTAATTGTCCTTTTTCACCTTTCAGCGTGACGACTCTACCTTCAAGCATACCCTGTACATTATCAGGGATTTCAACAGTTGTCACAGTTTCGATTGCGCGCATTTCTTGTTTCTCCTAATAGACGTAGGCCAAAAGGCGCCCACCGATCTTTTTCTCTTTAACCTCTTTATGAGACAATACGCCCTGAGAGGTGGAAAAGACCAGCACTCCTATGTCCCTGGATGGAAGAAATTGTTTTTCCATGGCCTCTAAATCTTTGGAACTTACAGGGATTCTAGGCTTTATAGCGCCACATTTGTTAACTCGGCCAAGAAGTTGTACTCGGAATTTACCGGAACGTCCATCATCAATGAACTCGAATTCTCCGATGTAACCGTTAAGCTGCATTACTCTCAAAACACGCCCTAATAGGTGGGATGCCTGATTGATTATGCATTCTCTTTTTCTTCGCATTTCGTTATTTATGATTGTAGTTAAACCATTTGCGAGCGTGTCCATCATAGGCAAATCTGATACATCTCCTGTTACTCATATTTCCTGAAACCTAGGTCTGGAGCAACCTCCCTGAAACATTGACGGCACAGGTCCAATCCATATCTACGGATAACGGAGCCGTAAGAGCCGCATCGTCTACAGGGGTGACTACCTTTTCCAAACTTTCTCTGTGTTTCAGCTTGCTGCTTCACCCTAGATTCACCATTTTTACGCTATTTCAACATCAAACTCGTCTTTAATAAATAGTATCGCTTCTTTCGCAGTCAACACGTGGTCTCTACCAACCTGAGTTCTGACCCGGTGTCTGCGTTTAACACGGTATCCTGCACGACCAAGAGAAACCGCAACATCCATTCCGTGGATTCCAAGCTCGGGAGTATATTTGGTTCCGGGAATATCGATGTGCTCTTTGATTCCAAACGAGAAGTTTCCCTGTTTATCAAAGCTGTATTTTGAAAGTTTTCTTTCAATTGCAACAAAGGCCCTCTTGAGGAACTCTTTTGCGGGTCCATCACGAAGTGTTACTACACACGCAATTGATTCGCCTTTTCGGATACCGAATTCGCGTACTGTTTTTTTGGCTGCACGTCTAGACGGTTTTTGTTTTGTTAACTGCTTAAGTATTGTTGCTGCTTGTTCAAGAGGTGCACCTGATTTTCCAACAGCCATGTTAACGGTTACCTTCTCGATAATTGGTATAAGCATGGGGTTTCCAGCCCATTCTTTGCGAACAGGTTTCACTACCTTGGGCACAACTACCGCTTCAACTGCAGGTATTTGTGGTTCAACTGCTACAGCGGGTTCGGCTGTTTCCTCTGTTGTAGCGGGAACAGCAACGGCTTCAACTGGTTTAGTTTCAGTCGGTTTTGCAACAACTTTTTTCTTTGCAGGTGCAGCTTTGAGTTTTTCTGCTTCTATAGGTGCCGCAACTTTGGTTTCGGCAACAGATGCAGGTGCTTTAGCAGCTTTCTTTTTGGTTACAACTTTTGTCTCTGCTGCGGGAGTAGTTGCTTTTTCTTCTGTCAAATTAGTTTTCCTCCGGTAATGTTATCGAGGGGTCAGTGTCACCTACAACGAAAACGAAGTCAAGGATTGTCTGGAATTGTTCACCTTTCGCGTCGTTAAGTGTTACTAGAAGGTCTCTGCGTTTTTTGTCTGCTTGTTTTTCGATTTCAACAACTTTGCCGTTTTTGCCCATGTTTTTTCCGCCGATTACAATAATGGGAGAGCCCACAGCAAGTTTTGATTGTCCCAACAGTTCGCGGTCAGGAACACTTAGTTTTAGCACATCAAGCGTTGAGAAACTGGTTTTTGCGCCTAGTTCTTCTTGTGTTTGGTAGTTTGTTCCGTCGTGGAGGTCTAGGTTAGTTTTTCCACCTTTTACTACGCTTTTGTTTTCGATCCTGTAGAGTTTGAATGTGTCACTTGAATCAATTGGGTTCAAAAACAGGCCTTTTCCAGAAGGAAGAACCCTGTAAGATTTGTTTGTTCCAACTAATGAAATAATGTCCATCAAACCAACAAGAAAACGTTCGTTACATCTGACTTTTCCGTCAACCATTATCTTGCCGCTGGAAATAATGTTCTTGGCTTCTTTTGCAGTTTGAGCAAAACCAAGCAGGTCACGTACAACAAGAGCCAACGGTATAGAACTTTTAATAGAATGAGACCCAGGTTCAGGATTAACTGTCCAAACAGCCTCTTTTCGATGAATAGGCCACAACTTAGGAGCTGGTTTCCTCTTCAAGTGTCTACTAATACCTTTTCTTCCCAAATTATGTTCCTCCAGTTTGTTTGGTTACTTTTGTTGTTTTTTTCTTTGCCACTTTTTTTGCGGGCTTTTCTTTAACTTCTTCAGTTTTCTCGGTTACAGATTTTCGTTCCAGAGCCCTTTTGCGCCATTTGTCATCAAGATTCAGGCGAGTAATCATCACCTTTGAAGGGTGAACAGCAAGAGGAACAGAGGTTCCGTCAACTTTTTCTCGTGTTGCACCTTCGACAAATATTCGGTAGTTCTTCCGGTCAATCTGGTTTACTTTTCCTTCAGAGCCTTTGCGGTCTCCGCGCATAACCATTACGGTGTCGCCTTTTCTTACCGGAACAGAACTGGTGTTATGAGACTCTTTAAGCTTGGATGAAAGAGGAACAGAGAACCTTCTATAACGCTCAGTAAGTGGAGCGGTATACATCATTTTTCTCTGTTTACTTGGTTTTGTTGTCGGCATCTATTAAATCTCCTATACGATGATACTGGCAGCGCTGGCAATTCTTGGCCATTTTTCTGCTGCCTCTTTTGCGATGGGACCACGAATTTCTGAGCCACGCATTTCTCCTTCAGGAGTCATGATGACTGCTGCGTTGTCCTCGAATTGTACCCAGTTTCCGTCTCTTCGTCGGAAAGGTTTTCGTTGTCGGACAATGACTGCGTGGAAGATTTTCTTTCTCATGTCGGGTGTCCCTTTTCTAACTGAAACGGTAACGAGGTCACCTACAGATGCGCTGGGAACCCTACATAAACGTCCGTGGTATCCAATTACTTGAATTAACCGGACTTCGCGTGCACCAGAGTTGTCTGCAACAGACACCATGGCACCGTTTGGCAATCCACGGGAAATCTTTGGTTTCAGACCAACGATACCCTTAGCCATGAAAGCTCGCGATTTAGCTCTTGCTGCCACTTGAAGCTTCCTCCAGTTTTTCGATTACAACGAACGAGACAGTTTTGCTAAGTGGACGGCACTCGGCAACCTTTACTTTGTCACCTGCTTTGACGTCTAGGCAGGGTGGACTGTGTGCAGGTAAGTTGTTTCGTCTTCGTTCGTATCTGCTGAATTTTGATACATAGTTAAGGTAGTCGCGGCGTACAACTATGGTTTTTTCCATTTTTGTGCTTACAACTATACCTTCCAGTGTGTGACCTCTCAGTGCGAGAGTCCCATGAAATGGACAGTTTACATCGTCACAGGTTTTCTTTGGTTTCTTTGCTGTAAGAGATGACATTTACCATAATCTCCTTGGTCTGTGTTTAAGTCGTTCTTCAGGTCGTCCCATGATAACCTTGCCGTCGATTTCCACGACGGTTCCGTCTGACATTGTAAAGTCAAAAACGGCGGTATCTTTGATGACGACTTTTTCTTCACCATCACGATACAATGTGAATGTGTTACGGGTTTCATCTACGACTTTACCCGCAATTCCCACTAAAGTAGGGTTCGTGCTTTTAACCACTTTGGTTTCGAAGCCAACAAATTCATGTTGAACTATTTCAGGTGTTACATTCATTGTTTAGTTGCAACTCCCCGTTTTTCTTCGGCTTCGATTGTAAGGATACGGGCAACTGTTTTACGCAGTTCACGAATACGAGTAGGATTGTCGATTGCGCCACCTGCTTCAACCATAGTTTTAAGTCGCGCAAGTTCTGTGCGGAACTCGGTAACTTTCTGGGCACGTTGCTCAGAAGATAATGCACGAATTTCTTTTAACCGTAAAATTGCCATTTTTACTCTTCAGCCTCTTTGTTTTCTTCAACTGCAGCTGTTTCTGTTTCAGTTACTTCTTGGGTTTCTTCTACAGGAGCAGCTTCGGCTTCTTTTTGTTCTGTCTCAGGTTTCTCAACTGCAACGGGTTTCTCAACAGAATCTACAGGTGCTTCTTCGGCTACGGCAGGCTCCACATCTGGAACTGCTTCAGGTTCAACAACTGGTTCGGCAACTTCGGCAGGTTGTTCTTCTGGTGCAGTTTCGGTTTCAACTGCTGGTTTTTCCAACAAAACCTGTCTTGGTGGTTCACGGTACAAATCCGCTTCCACTATATGTACAGCTATTTTGTCAGGAAACACCGAGTCTGGTGGGAGCAAACTGACTTTTACGCCCAACATTCCAGGTTTGGTTTGAACGTGTAACACTGCTGTTCGCATGTAACGTCTTGGAGGTTCTCCACTTTTAGGCAAGTAACCTGTCCGGAACTTTTCGTATCTTGCGCGGTCGGTTCGTAACTTGCCGCTGATGATAATTTCGACGCCAAGTGCGCCTGCTTCCATGACCTGAGTAAGTGCCCAAAAGCCTGCGCGTCTGTAGTGTACACCACGTTTTAGTGCAGATGAAATCCGTGATGCTACAACGTAAGCGTTTAATTCGGGAAATTCAATTTCAGCAACAGAAATCTGTGGGCTTGGAAGCTGGAACTTTTCTTCTAATGTTGTTGCGAGTGCGCGTATGGTTTCTCCGCCTCGTCCGATGACTAGGCCAGGGCGCATTGTGTAGATTACTATGTGGGTTCCCAGTGGAGTTTTTGTGATGTTTACTCCGCCGTATCCTGCCCTTTCGAATTCGTTTTGTAGGAATTCTTCAATTGACGCTTTTTTTATCGAATCTTCTATGAAATGTTTAACGACAGACATTAATTTCCTTCCATTTCTTCCAAAACAATTTCAACGTGAACAAGAGTGTTGAACCGTGGTGACGACCGCCCAAAAGCTCGGGGTGTGAAACGTTTTACTTTCATTCCAGGGTAGGCGGATGCATGGACTATTTTTAGGTTATCCATGTCTAGTCCTTTATATTCGGCGTTTGCTTCTGCGCCTTCAATCACCCTTAAAATTTGTGAGGCAGTTTTAACTGGAAATCGTCCAGCAAAGCCTTTTTCTAAACCGTGACGATGTGGTACATGTTTATTGTATCTGCGGAAAGGTACAGCTTTTCGTTTTTGTACAACCTGTTTAAGATAGTCTTTGGCGCGATCGAGTTTCATTCCATTTATTGTATAACAAACTTCACGTGCGTGCTTGTGGGACACCCTCAATTCGCGTCCGCTAGCTTTTACAGTCTTGTCTGGGTCGATGTCGGTTATTGAGTATCCCCATTTTGTCATATCTATCGTCCATGTCCATAACAAGAAGGATATTTAAGCCTTTATGGCGAATTGAAAAAACTGGGCACTTTAAACGATTAGAAAACCAAGCAAAAGGGGGTATTTGTTCCTTTGCGGTGCATATGTCGGGGGGTTAAGGTTCAACATTGGGGGGCGCGGGGATGTTATGTAAAAGTACTGTAGCCTGTGTGGTTGGAGATGTTGTGTTGTTTTGGGTGAATAAACCAAATATTGCAGAGTTGTATGAAATAGAGTGTGTTCACAGTTTAGGTTGGAGCATGTTTGGTAGACCAGAAACAGGTTGTAATGGCGTTACTGAAGCCTGAAGCGTATGACGTTGAAGTTGGAAGAATTGAACTGAAGCAGACCCATATTTCGTTTGTTTTTTTAACAGAAAAATTTGTTTACAAGGTTAAAAAGGCAGTAAATTTTGGGTTTTTGGATTTTTCAACTCTTGAGAAACGGCGCGTGTTTTGTGAAAAAGAGTTAGAGCTTAACAAGCGTTTATGCGAGGACATGTACATCGAGGTTGTTCCAGTTAACAAATCAGATACTATCAGGATAAACGGTGATGGAGAAACCGTTGAATATGCGTTGAAGATGAAGCGGATTGCTGAAGAAAAAATTATGACCAGACTGCTTGAACAAGGCAAAGTAGACAATAAACTTGTTGACAGAATGGCTAAGATTATCGCGGAGTTTCATGAAAACGCAAAAACAGGCGAAGAGGTTGGCGAGTTGGGTTCTCTTGATGTTGTGAAGACCAACTGGAAGGAGAACTTTGAGCAAACCTTGGAGTTTGTAGACAAGACGTTACCGAAAAAAAGTTACGATTTGATTCAACAAAAGGTTAACAGTTTCATGCAAACAAACAAGGCACTGTTCAATAAGCGGGTAACAGAAAACAGGGTGAAAGAGTGCCACGGCGACATCCATTCGGGTAACATCTTCATTGCGGACCGGATTTACATTTTTGATGCCATCGAATTTAATGAGCGGTTCAGGCACTGTGACGTTGCCTCAGAGGTCGCGTTTTTGGCTATGGATTTGGAGTATAAACAGCGGCAGGATTTGTCCAAGGTTTTTGTTGAAAAATATGTGCAGTATTCCGGCGACAGGGAACTGTTTTTGCTTCTTGGTTTTTACAAGTGTTACAGGGCGTATGTTCGGGGAAAGGTTATCAGTTTTAAGTTAAATGACCCCGGCGTGGACACGAAAGAGAAGGCAGTGGCGATAAAGGATGCTAAGGCATATTTTGCGTTAGCGCAAGATTACGCAGAAAAGTTGGTTATTTGATGAACTGTTTTGCCACGTAATCGGGGACGTTTACTGTTCCCATGATTACAGGTTTTTGGTGGCAGTCGCTTCCGCCAGTCATGACTAACCCATGTTTTTTGGCAAAGGTTACGTAATGGTTTGTTGTCTGCGGGTCGTTTCGGCTGTGCCAACATTCGATGCCATCCAAGTAAGGCAGCATATAATGTTCAATTATTTTTGTTTGCTCACTTAGCATACCTGAAAGTTTTGCCATCGAGGTTCCATGCGGGTCACTGGGGTGAGCTAATACGACGATTCCACCCGCGTTGTGTACCAAGCTAGAGGCATCCTCAAGAAACAGCGGGTATTTTGGGACGTCACATTTTACGAGGTACTTATCGAAGGCTTCTTGGCGGTCTTTTACTATGCCTTGTTTTATCAAGTAATCTGCTATGTGTGGTCTGCCCAATGTGCCGTCTACGCTGTTTTGGATGTTCTCAAAATCAGTTTTTGTCAGGTTTGGGATTCCCGTTTTTTGGAATTCGGTGTTGATGTTTTCCAAGATTTTTTGTGCCCGTTGTTGGCGGTGTTTCGCGAGCATGGTTAGCTTGTTTTTTAGTGCCGTGTTGTTAAAATCAAACTGGTACCCGAGAAGGTCTAATGATACGGGTTTTTGGTTTTGTGGCAACGTGAATGTTATGTTCAGTTCTACGCCTGTGATATAGTTTATCTGGTTTTTTTGTGCTAAACTTTTGGCTTGTTTTTGGCATCCGATTGCATCATGGTCAGTTATGGACATTAGCTGAATGTTTCGGGTTTTCGCTTCTTGTATGATTTCGGGTACAGTATAGTTTCCGTCTGAGCAGGTTTTCGAGTGTATATGCAAATCAATTATCATAAAAAATGTGTCCGTTAACGGGTTTCTTTGCCGATTATGTACCAGTCCTTGGGGGTGTCGTATTCTGTGTCTACGGTTAGGTGTGTTATCTGCAGTTTGGGGTATTTTTGTTTAAGTTGGTCGATGTCTACGATTTCGAACTTGTTTTTGTTTGCGATATACGCGTCCTTGGTTAAGGCGTTTGATTCATAGTTTTCTTTGGTTCGACGCCCAATACGCGCCAGTGAGGCTTCTTCAGAGCAATGAGTTTGCTGTATAACAAATGGTACGCCCGTTTTTTCTGCGATTTCTGCGGCTCGGCTGCGCAGGCTTTGGGTTACAAAGGTGGCGTCCAAGATTACGCCATGTCCTTTTCTTGCAAGTTCTTCGGCTTGCCTGAACATTTCGTCGTAGACGCTTTCGCGTTTGTTCATGTTGCCTGCGACTTTGGCGTCAAAGATGTCCTCGTTTTTCAGGACTTGTAGGCGTATGATGTCGGTTCTGAGAATTAGTATATTTTTGATTTTTGAGATTTCCGCTGCGGTTTCTGTTTTCCATGTTCCAGGAAGCCCACAGGTAATCAACAAAATGTTAGAGCCAAGCTGGGTTTCAACAAATTTGGCGAAGGGTTCCTTCAAGTAGGTTCACCTTGTGGGTATTGCAGTTTGGGGAAAAAATAAAGGTTTGTGTATGTTTGGCGTTTTTGTAACACGATTTTTATAACGATAAACGTTTGCTGTATCATTGATGAATAATGCACAAAAACACGATATCCATAGTAGGCGCCATTTTTGTTCTGGTTGGTGTGTTAATTGTTGTTCACCATGTGGCAATATGCGGCAGATTATTCGATTTAGGGGACATACTGCATCACGAATTTTTCGAGGCAATAACATTCACCGCAGGAATCGTGATGCTGATAACATCCAAAACAAAACAGAAACAGAATTAGAAAGTGTTTCCCCGATTTCGTTTGCCGTTCCTAAGAAATCGTTAATTTGTTTGATTCCAGAAACAGACTTGCAGATACTTTCCGTCAACAGGAAACATTGTATCATCATAGACTATGTCCAGTTTTGTGCCATACTCAGCAAGACAGTTCTGCAACGTGTTCCAGATTTGGTCTGATACATCATCAGGGTCCCAGTAACCCCAGATGACGTCATGTGGCGTTCTCATTCCCCAACCATAGTTTTTAGGCAAAACAAGAACAATTTCAGCACTGTCTCCACCATGAACGACTTCTGATTTCTGTATCACATCACACCAAAACTGTTCCATAGCAACAAAATGTTCTTCTCGTAGAGTTCCAAAGTGGTCACCCAAATCTTGGTCATAATTAAAAATAACAACGTATTCCGCTCCAGACTCGTAAGACTGACGCATTTGTTCGAAAATTATGTCTCCATCCGCCAGATATGGTGGATTGTTGTATGTCCATGTTATTATTGTTCCCCAGCTTTTGTTTTGCAGGTTTGCTGCACCTCTGACAAGCCCAATTTCTTGTGCAATAGTATTATTCCAACCTAACTCAGCAAAAATTACATCGTAACCTGCTTTGTAGTCAAACCAGTGAAGCGCGTAATCGGAGGTGAAAATGGTTACAGATTGGTTTTCGAAAACACGCAGTTCATTTTGATGGTTCTCGATAAAACCATTCGCGACCTCGTCCATAGTAAGATTGGGATATCGTTCCAGAATATGTTTCATTAAATCTCGCGGGGCACCATCTAGGTGCTTTCCACCGGGCTCGTCTCCATAATAAATTCCTAATAGGTTGTCATTCCACCTGTGCGTACCGGTCTCAAGCCAATCAACCACATCTGAGTTATTATTGACACTGAAATAGACAATGAACTTCAACCCAGAAGAAACCGCGTAATCACAGATTTCGCGAAGTTTTGTTGGTGTATTTTGTAAAGACCCAGAGCCTATAACAAGTAGGTTCGTAAAGTTTTTCACGCGGTCAATCAGCGCTTTTGCGTCTTCAACGGTGTCTCCACAGTAGCAAATACCGAAATAGAAAGGCTCTTTGTAGATGTTCACATCTGAAGGGTCAACGGGGTTTGGTGACACAAGAACAAAAAATGCAACACCAACTATAACTAAAAGCAATACTGCAGTTAAAATAACCACTTTGCGCTGTATCTTAGCGTCCCCCACAAACATAGTTGTGCATTAAAGAATAAATCTTTTTGCAGGTAATGTGTTCTCGTTGCAGTAAACATCCTTTTCAGTTACAGAACAAAACCTTCTTCAAAAACGGGTCATCTTGAAAATTTGGTATTGTATACATACACAAATTTTGTTTCTTTCTGTTTTTTCTGAAAAAATACTGTTTTCAACAATGTACTTCTATTAGTCTTCAAATATGTTTGAGGTTTCAATGCTAGTTTGGTTTTTTGGGTAGTTTCTTTTTATAAAAAATGGTTAATGCTGTTGCAGCCGCCAGAACGGGCAAAATCAGCCATGACTGAAACTCTGGGAGGACATAATCGCGCACAGGAGACATAAGTGGGTAGTTGTCTTGGTTGTTGTTATCAATAGTGTATGGTGTGTCCCATATTCCATGTGTGTTGTTGTTTGTTTGGTTGTAGCCGCTCCAGTAGTTGCCTTCTTTGCCGTTGTCCCAGATGTTTGTGGATGTGGAACTCCAGTCATTCACGTTCAATGTGTTGTTGATGAAGTTGTTATGGTGGAAAACGTTATTTGACGAGCTCCAAAGTCCAACGCCATAAGTGTTTCCAGTTATGTTGTTTCCAACTACCAGACAACTACTTGAAGTGAAACCGAAACCGATTCCGCCGTAGCTATTCTCTATCTGATTTCCTGTTATGACATGGGAGCCGCCGCCCCAGATGTAAATTGCACCAGTTGTCTGAACCTGTGGAATAGCGGCTGTTATGTCTGTTATTGTGTTGTTAACTACGATTGCATTTGCAGACATATTCAACCAGATTCCCACTTGGCAGCCAAAAAGAACAAAATTCATTACTGTTACGTTTGTTGCGCTAACATAGATTGCCATTGTTCTTCCTCGCCCAGTCACGGAGTGCCCGTTTCCATCAAGTATGATATCATTTTTCAAAACAATTACAGCGTCTAAATCGCTTAACAGAGTATAGACATTGCCCACATGACGGATAGGTGCATCCGAGGGTTCAGTAGTTCCATCATCGTTAATGCATACATGATTAAACGGAGCCTATTTCAGCACCAACAAAATCAGAAATAAAAACAGGCATAAAGAAAATGCAAATAAATAAAAAAATGACACAACAAAATCGAAAATATGTCACATACTGCACCAATAATACTTTGTTAATGCAATGTAAAAGGTTTTTTGTTAACATTTATTGACTAAAAAAAGTGAACACAGTCAAGTTTTCTTGACTAAAACAAGCAATTAAACCAAAAAGGGCTCAACTGCTCGGGATTATTGCAAAAGATTTGTGGAACTTCGGGGCTTTCCACTAAATATTTTGTGTGTTTACTCGCTTTTGTATTCTTTTGCAACAATCATGGTTGTTGTCAAAAATATGTCTGACAGGTTGCGGAGTTTGTCGGTTAGGAATTTGTCTAGGTCGGCTAGGTCTTTTACTTGTACTTTTGCGATGGCGTCGTATTCTCCGTAGAGTTCGTCTACTTGGACTACTTCTTCGAAGTTTGCAACTTTTTCGCAGACGTCTCTTTCAGCGCCTGACTTCAATGTAACGAGGATATAACCATAGACCATTCTGTTTTACCTCTCAACAGACTACCAACACCAAAAACTTAAACGTATCGTTCAAAAAGTGCCCAAAAACCCAAACCGGAAAAACACATAGACATACCACAAAAAGTCAAGAAAAACGGAAAACAGACAAAAAAGGACCAACGTTGTGCATCAGTTTCTTGCGGGAAACAACTGCGATTA
The DNA here is from genome assembly GCA_041653695.1 of Bathyarchaeia archaeon. Classification (GTDB taxonomy): domain Archaea; phylum Thermoproteota; class Bathyarchaeia; order Bathyarchaeales; family Bathyarchaeaceae; genus Bathyarchaeum. The sequence goes on along the minus strand of JBAZEV010000001.1, from coordinate 48,167 downwards.
AGACTAATACCATCAATAAGGGCAAAATGATCCATGATGAAAACTCTGGAATCGTGGGCTGTGAAACTAGTTCTGCTTCCGGGTTTGGTTCGTCTAGAAAAGAAGTGAAGTTTACTGTGCCCAAGTTAAAGTCGTTTTTGAAGTCAAATATTGATTGATTAATCGTTTGCGTGTCGGTTGTTCCCCACCAGTTATAGGATGCATTTAAGTTGTTTGAGGTTTTCAACCAGATGCTGTTTTGGGTGTAGTTTTCGATATTATTGTAGATTAAAGTAATAGATGAGCAGTAACCCACCACAACTGCCACCTGAGTGCCAGATATAGTGTTGTTTTGGATAATTACAGGCAACAAAACATAGATACCTTGTGTACAGTTTGTTATCGAATTGCGTTCTATAGTTGCTGAACCGCCGTTACCACCGCTGATTCCATTACCGTTATTTGTGATTGTGTTGTCACGGATTATTACGTCACCTGAACCATAGTTGTGGTCGTTAAAACCAGAAAAAGCGATGTTTCCTATTGCTATTCCCAAACCATTGTTTTTAATTAGGTTGCCCGCTATTGTTGCGTCTCCTGCTGCTCTGATTCCAGTTATACAATCAAAGATTACGTTACCCGAAACAGCAGTATCCCCCTCCTGAATCAGTATTCCGTAGCCACCAAGCGGACTTGATATGAAATTATTCTCAACTACAGATGAATACCCGCTGATACTAACCGCAGACGATGGGTCATCAGATCGTCCACCCCAATCATATGTGGGTTGTCCACCAGAAATAGCGTTGTTTGAAACTGTACATGAAACCCCCTTAATTTTGCCAGTAATGTTGTTACCTGAAACTGTTGCAGACCAACATTGAACATCTCCCACAATATTGTTGTTCAAAACTTCAGAAGACCCTTTGGCAACTACACTTCCAGTAATGTTGTTACCTGAGATTACAGACAAGTTCCAAACAGTAACCGCATAACAATAAGTGTAGACTGCTGCGAAAGCTTGTCCAGTAGCTTGTGTTCCGTTAATGACGTTGTTTGTAACCACACATGAACTCGTCGCGTAAAGTGCGTAAGGCAAGCCAGTTGTAGAAAGAAAAGTTCTACCCAAAATTGTGTTATCCGAAATTCTGGAAAAATCTCCTACAGTAAGTTCGCCGTTGATGACGCTGTTTGTTACCTTAATTGCTACACCAGTGCAGTTGACTGGAAAATCGATAACAGAGTATTCAATCAGGTTGCCTGAATTGGTCTGTTCATTCCAGCCAACACTGGTGGATGTGAAATCGATTTTTTCTCCGTTAGTAAAATGGATTTTTTGAGCATTACTACCTTTTGCAATTAGGACACCATCCACACGCATGTGGTAACCATTAAAGTCCACTGTAACACCTGCTCCGATTGTTAAAGTAGCGCCTTCACTTACAAGCAAAGGACCAGTAAGAATGTATGGACTGACCGCAGTAGTCCAAACAGTATCCGAACCAATTACCACAACAAGCGGCGGGGACTCTGCAAAAACAAATCCATCAAAAGTACCCCAAAAACTGGATAATACCAATAAAACTAAAAAAAGTGACAAGAACACATGAATAAACAATTTCATCTTGTATTTGTTCCCCCCCACCATGTACTATTGTTACATTGTTTCCTATTATGCGTTTTGTGTGTCAGATTTATTCGAAAAATGGTGAAAAATGTAGTCATGCAACAAAACGAAATGAACGATTTTCTAGTTGCGCAGAACTGTGCCGCGAACACGATTTGGGGTGCATAAGGCTTTTATGGTTTCAGGTACCCGTGTGATATTTGATGACGAAAGTTAAGGAAGTTATGACCACAAAGGTTGTAACTATTGAATCAAACAAAACTGTTTCTGAAGCCGCAACCTTAATGGCACAAAAGGATGTTGGCAGCCTAATTGTTATGCAAAACAACATCCCAGTGGGAATCGTTACTGAACGCGACTTCGTAAGAAGATGCATAGCCAAAGAAAAAACGTCAGACACAAAAATTGCGGAAATAATGTCTACACCACTAAGAGTAATTGACCCAGATGCTCCGCTTAAAGAAGCAGCCAGAAGAATGGTCAGAAAAAGAATCCGCAGGCTACCAGTAATAAAAGACAACAAACTAGTCGGAATAATAACAACCGCGGACTTCGCAAAACACATGAGCAAAAAAACGTTCACAGACGATTTAATGGAAGCAATCGGACGCACCAGCTACCCAGTTCCTGAAGTATTCGAAAAATAACTCAGACAATTTAGCGGTCTGGTTTCAGGCGCAGATTTGGTTACTTACAATAACAAAGGAAGAATCAGCAACGCCGTTAAACCTAACAGTTTCATGAAAATCAGAACAGCTGGACCAGCAACATCTTTGAGTGGGTCACCCACGGTGTCGCCAACAACAGTTGCCTTGTGAGTATCAGATTTTGGTCCACCATACAACCCGCTTTCAACAAGTTTCTTTGCATTATCCAACAGGGCACCTGTGTTGTTGAAGAAGAACCCCAACATAGCCGCCGAAGAGGTGGCACCAATAAGCAGCATACCCAACGCTGTTGCCCCAAACAGGAAACCAACAACTATTGGAGTGGCAATTGCGATGATTCCTGGAAAAACCATTTTGTTCAAAGCGTTTCTGGTTGCGATGTCGATGCACCGTGCGTAATCAGGAGTAGTTGTGCCTTCTCTTAGACCAATCTTCTCTTTAAACTGCAGACGTACCTCATCCACCATTTTGAATGCACCATCAGCAGTTGCCCGTATTGTCAAAGAAACCAGCGGCAACGGCAAAACAACACCCAGAAACAGGGCAGCAATACCATAGGGGTCACCGATAGAAATCACCGAAATGTTGGCTGTAGCAAAATATGTTGCAAAAATCAGAAAAGACGTAACCGTGCCTGACGCCATTGCGTAGCCTTTAGTTGCGGCTTTCATGGTGTTCCCAACAGCGTCTAAACTGTTCAGGGTCTCAGAGGCTTCACCCGAGACTCCAGACATCTCCGCGATACCCGCGGCGTTATCAGTAATTGGACCAAACGCGTCAGAAGCCATAATGAACGCCAAAGCAAAATCTGTGGCAATGTTGGTTATTACCAGCCCATAAATCGAGTTGCCAGTAACAACATACGAGCCCACCACAGCAGCTAAAACAGCAATCATAGGCAGCAACGGGGTTTCAAGTCCAGTAGCTAACCCTTTTATAACGTTTAATGCTGCGCCAGCTTGGGAGGCTTCGGCAACGCTGTGTACTGGTCCACGCCCAAGACCAGTGTAATACAACGTGATTATGATACAAACAAGCATCGCGGCTACGCCAAAAATGCCTGCGTAGAACAAGCGGACATCGTTTAGAAAGTTGGTTGACAAATACAACAAACCAATAAGGCTCAGAAACGCGGATGCCAAAAGTCCAATCATTAACGAACCAGTTGCGCTTATCCGCTTCCACTGCCGCACTAAACCGATTCCCACAATGGACGAGAGAACCCCAACAGCCTCAAGAATAAACGGAAAAATGATACCATTAGGACCATACTGTGACAAAAACAGGACACCCATCAACATACCAGTAGTGATATCGCCGCTGAAAGTCTGGAACAGGTCTGAGCCACGTCCAGCGCAGTCACCAACGTTGTCGCCAACCAAATCGGCAACAACTGCGGGGTTTCGGGGGTCATCTTCGGGGATTTCCATTTCAATTTTTCCAACCAAATCGGCTCCAATGTCAGCAGATTTAGTGAAAATTCCTCCACCAATCTGCGCAAACAACGCAGCCAAACTGGCTCCAAAACCAAAACCAACAAGCGCCGAAACATCATTTAAAGTCACATAAATCAAAAACAACGCAACAAGGCTAATCCCCGGAACAGCCAATCCCATAACTGCGCCACCCAGAAAACCGACCCTCAACGTTTTTGACGAAGAGTATCTAGCTGCACTTGCGGTTCTCAAGTTTGCTCTTACGGCAACACTCATGCCCACGTAGCCTGCAAACAGGGAAAGAAAGACACCAAAAACAAACGCTAAAGCGGTAGCCCAACCTAACAGAACAAATGTGATAAGGGTTAGAAAGGGCACTACCAGAACAATGGTTTTGAATTGTCGTTTGAGGTAAGCATTTGTGCCAAGAACAATGTAGCTGCCTACTTCTTGCATACGTGTGGTGCCAGAGTCGCGTTTAAGAATCCAACGTGTAATGAAGGATGCTACTAGAATGGCGACCATGCCTACTCCGAAAACGAACAATAAGGGGTCTGTCACAGTAATTCCTTACCTGTTACGTCCGCGGCCTGACAACGTATACTAGAGCGGTCATTTTCATTATTCCACCATGTGACATCCAATTCCCTAAACACATAACAACTTATTCATAAACATACCCCTAAATATACGTTAAACTGACCGTTTTTATTGTTACACAAACTGAAAACATCAGCTACCCGCGGAAAAATCTGACAAAAAACTTCAATTTTTGGTAATGAACACCTAAAAGCTCAGGGCAAGTAGTTTGTTTTCCAGAAGCCCCCAGATGACCCCGGTATCCTGTTGACGAGTTCATTGTAGTAATAGTTTGGGCTGCTTTGTGGTCAAACGTTTTGTTGCGCACAACAACGACAAAAGGTGGCTAAGGCGCATTCTTTGGAAAAATCGGGTTGTTTCTGAGTGAGCGAGTTGAATCAAAAATATGTGAATACAAAAAGGTCTCATACTACGGCAGCGCCCGTTAGCCATAGTATGAGGATTTTTTAGGCTTAGAAAATGTTGTGACTGTGAAGCGGGTGTCCATTCAAGTCAACAGTTTTGTATATTGGGTGGTCTCTGAACCTGAGCGTGGTTTCCGATTTTTCTATGGTTCCACTGGGTAATCGGACACACATGGAACTGACAACAGCACCAGTTGAAGTGAAACGTACACCATCCAAAAGCTCACCTTTTGTCACACCAGAAGCAGCAAAAACCAGTTCGTTGCCTTTTGCTAACTCGTTTTCGTTGTAGGTCTTGTTCACGTCAACACCAACAGCAGTTAAACGGTTCAGCCGTTCAGGGTCATCTTTTTTGTCGCGCCAAACATTCACCAGCATTGTACCACGAAGGCATTTCACCGCAGTTGCGGCTATGGTTGCTTCAGGTCCAGCACCAGCTCCGATAAGAAGGTCAACTCCACTATCGGGAATACACGCAACAACAGCAGCGGCAATATCGCCGTCGGGAAGCAAAACTATCCTTACTCCAAGTTTTCGCAGGCGGCTTAAAATGTCAATGTGGCGGTCACGTTCAAGCATAATTACGGTGAAGTTTTCAAGCGACAAATCCTTTGCATCAGCAACGGTTCTAACAATTTCTTCAACAGACATATCCAAAGAGATTTGACCCATAGAATGATAGTCAGTTGCCACCTTGAAGTAGTATCCGTCGTCAGGTAAAACCTGTAAACATCCAGCGGGTGCACAAGCAAGAGCAGAAATTGCGTCTTTACGCCCTTTAGATGTTGCAGTTGTACCGTCAACTGGGTCTATAACAAATTCAACTTTAGGTCCGCTGCCGGTTCCAACTTTCTCTTTATACAAAAATGCTGGAGCATTATCTTTTGGTCCTTCACAGGAGATTACTTCGCCGTCGACTTCGGTTTGGTTTAATACTGCTCGTGAAAAATCAACAGCGGTTGCGTCTACTAGGTTTTTGTCTCCTTGACCAATGTGCAGTGCTGCGCCAACAGCACCGGCAGTGGTGATTCTGGTTAATGAGGGTCCCAATGACCTTAGTGATGCCAAATTTTCCACCGCCACGATACTACGCACATCGGTTGTAAAATGTTTTCGGAACAAAAGAACGGATTACGGGTAAGTGCCACAAAACTGGTTTGGGATAATTCATATTTAGGTTATTGCATTTGTTGTTTTGGAATTAAGGTACAGGAACCGTGTTGAATTGGTGATTCATGTATGATTGTAGGCATTATGTCAGATACGCATGACTGTGTTCCGTTGATAGATAAGGCAATAAAAAAGTTGAATGAAGAAAAAGTGGAACTTGTTTTTCACGCAGGAGACTTTGTTGCCCCGTTTATTGCATCCAGATTCAAAGAATTGAAAGCTCCGCTGATTGGGGTGTTCGGAAATAACGACGGCGACAAAAATGGGTTGAAAAAACGGTTTGCTGAACTGGGCTCGGATATTCGGGGCAGGTTTGCGTTTGAGTCTGTTGATGGACTGCGGATTGCGTTACTACATGGGGACGATACTGAGTTGATGCGGTCGCTTCTTGAGTTGGAGAGCCACGACGTTTTGGTGTGTGGTCATAGTCATGAGGCTAAAAGTTACCGGAAAGGTGGAATGCTTGTGATTAATCCAGGTGAGGTCTGCGGTTATCTGAGTGGTAAATCCACGGTTGCGGTGCTGGATACTGTTAGTTTGGGTGTTAAGTTTATCGAGTTAAACGTTTAATGTCAGGTTTCTGGGATTGCTTGTACTTATGTTTGATTCGTTACAATACAGCGGACTGTTTTTATTATAGCAAAATAGATTCTCTGAACAACAAAGGGACAACGAAATGACGATTATAATGGATGACGCAGGAAGCGGGGATTTGCTTTATGGTGTTGTCATCGGTGCATACCACGATTCAGGTAACGCGTTCAAGTACGAAATCATCGACGTGAAATACTTCAAGAGCGAATTTTTTTCGCAAAAGGCGTACCTTAAACAGTGCACAAAAATTGTAACAAAACTGTTAGACCAACTAAAACCAGCCCCAGAAGAGGAAATTCACATGTGCAGGGGCTATATCTTTGATGATGCGTTTGAGGTAGCCAAAAAGAAGTATGGCGAGGAACGTGTAAAACGAATCAAAGTAGAAGGCGAGGCACAAGACCTTATCGAAACCGCGTATCTGGATGAGATACGAAACCTGGGTTACGAGCCCCTAGAGAACAGGGAAACACAGATGGCGCGAAGCTTTTTTCACATGATGGATTGGCTTAAAGAAAACCCGTCCATGATGAAATATGCTAAAACTGGTTGGCCACGGCTGCAGCGTTACAAGATGTTTAGAACTAAACAGTAGCAAACCAGTTAACGTGTAGCTTTTTTGTTTAGTTTCTTTCTGAACTGCAACAAAACCACGGTAGAGGTTGCAATAATTGGGATAATAGTCCACGATGCAAATTCAGGTATTTCAGGTGCGCCGCTGCCTGGTTGGGGTGCGGGTCGTAACAGAAAAACGCCATTTTGGTCTGGTGTGATTGGACCGCTCACGTATGCGTTGTTGGTCCAGCCGCGGCTTTCCCAGTATCCAAGGTAGTCTTGGTTGGAGGATACTTCGATTTGGGTTATCCACCGTATCCACTTGTAGCCTGCTTGGCTTTCGGCGACTAACTCGAAGGGGTAACCGCGTTCTGCGGGCAGGGTTACGTTGTTCATTTTGTAGGCTATCATTATGTTGTTGTCCACGATGTAATCTAACGGTAGCGCGGTTGTGTAGCCGTCTTGGGCATAAAATATTAGCGTGTTTGCTTGTGGAGAAATTGGTGTTTGTGCAAGAATGTCTTTGAGTAATATGCCTTCCCAGAGTATTGTGACGTCCCATCCTTCTACGCAGTACAGGGTTACAACTTTTTTGTATGCTTGAAAACTGCCCAGAATCTGGTTATAGGTCAATGTGAGGTTGTTTTGTACAAGCCCAAAAACTGTAAGGTTGTAGGTTGCGGTGTCGATGTATTGGGGTCCGTTGATTGAGTTTTCGTAGAAGTCGTTGATTGAAGAAAGGTCTTTTCCTTGGTATTCTTGTATTTCTACGCCTTGGAGGGGTATTGGGTCAGTGGTTGCTTGGGCGGTGTTGCCGATTTGAACTGTGGTGAAGAGTAATGAAAGGGTTAAGGTTACAAGCAAAATGTGTGTTAGGACTGTTTTTTTGTTTGTTATAGAATAACCCCCAATAATATATGACGTATGTCATATCTTATAAAGGTATCAATTTCCCAATAACAGTCCAGCACCTACGAACATTCTGCCTCATTTTGTTGCTTCATGTAGTCCCTGAAAAAGTGTTCAATATCATTCAATGCGGGTGGACGAACCAAAAACACCTGAATATCATCAGACAAAAGCGACTGAACCTGCAACCTGTTCTCATCCGTCATTACAAGCAGTCCAGTTTCGCCGCTTTGCAGGGTGTCTTGTATCTTTTTGGCGATATTCTCGACACGTTTCTTGGAGATTTCCTGATGAAACCCAAGAATCTTGTTAAGTACACTGTAGCTTTTCCTGACAACCGACAAACAGATAGACCAGTCAAGGTACTCGTTGAATGTTTCTTCCTCTTCGATTGATACAAGTTTTGCGCCTTGACCAAGTTTTTCTTTGACAAGGTTGTAGCTTTGGTCGTTAATCTGTTTAATGACATCCAGTCCAACGTCGCCGTCCGCGGTTACAGACTCGTAGAATATGTAAGAAACCTTTCCTGTGCGTTCAAGTTCGCTGACTTGTTTATCGGCTTGTTGCCAAAACAGGTCTATGCTTTGTTGCAGCACTTTTTGGATGGTTTCGCTTTCGAATCGGGGTATCAAAGGTAAACAAAACAGTTTTTTTGCCAAAACAAAACTGTCAACCGCAGGTTTTTGAATTTCTCCTAACTTTTGTGCCAACATAAACCACTTTCCTTGTTTGTCTCACAAAAAGGATACAACGTAACGTAATATCTGTTTTTCGAATAAACAGCAGACCCACATTATTGATGGTAACGTGTTACTCGTTTTTTGAAAAACAGCACCAACAACGCAGAAGATAACAAAACGGGTAAGATACTCAACATTGGAAACTCTGGGATTGCATCGTATTCAGTTACGGGGTAATGGTCGATGTTGTTTGGGTTGATGTAAAACGGTGTATCGCCTATTGATGTGTCCCCGATTTCTGAGGCGTTAGGGTACCTTGTAAAGTAGTCGCTCCAGTAGTTGCCTTTTTCGCCGTCATCCCAAACGTTGGGGTTTCCAGCTTGCCAAACGCCAGGTTCCCATAAACCAGGTATAGACACCTGCAGACCATCAGTTACGTTGTTGTTTACAAAGTGGTTATGGTAAATGATGTTGTCTGCGCCGCCTTCAATTTGCAGTGCCCAACCATTGTTTTCTTTTATGGTGTTTCCCACGATTGTGTTGCTGGAGGATTCTTTTAGAATCATGCCTTTGCCGTTTTGTGCGATGTAGTTTTCAGAAATATAGTTTTGGTTTTGGCTCCAGTTGAAGCTGATGCCGTATTCGGTGTTTTGGGTTATTGTGTTCTTAACGAAGCGGTTGTTTGAGCCACTGTTGTATGCTTCGATTCCTTTGAAGTTGGATGTTATTGTGTTTTCAAAAATGTCGTTGTTTTCGGAATTATCGATGTAGATTCCATATTTTCCGTTGTTTGCTATGGTGTTTAATGACACGCTGTTGTTACAGGACTTCGACAAGGAGATGCCGTTGCCATCATTGTTTGTTATGTTACAGCCAGTTATCTGCGACCAATAAGTGGCATATAGGATTATTTCTTCACTTTTCCCAGTAAGGTCCAAGTTTTGAGCCAAAATGTTGCTGCAGTACAATAAACAGACATACCCCGCGTCAGATGGAACAGAACGGTCGTGCTGGTTAACCCAATAACACACAGGTTTGCCGTTAACGGTGTTTGATACCCCAATATCGTTAACAAAATGTGAAATGGATTGGTTAAGCGGGCTGTCCGCAACATACAGAGCGTAATTGTTGTTGTTTAGCTTGTTGTTTGTTAACACGTTATTGCATGAATAAACAATGTAGATTCCGTACTTGTTTTCTGTCAGGTTGTTCCCAGAAACAACGTGGCTGCCATCTGGATAATCATGAAAAACGTCAGTGCCTATACGAATGCCGTAACCGTGGTTCTTGATGTTCATGTTTCTAACTGTTATGCCCCGATGATTATAGATGAAAACGCCAGTAGACGATTGCCCAGTCCCGTAAAGGGTGAAACCGCCCCCGTCAAGGATGCTGTTGTCTTTTTCTATCGCTATTGTTGTGTTGAAAACGTCACCTGTAAGAGTATAGACACTTCCACTCCGCTTGATAGGCGCAGTTGATGGTTCAATTGTTCCGTCAGATTTTATGGTGTAATTAGGTTGCGGTGTGGGAACAGGCAAAAAATTTGCCCAAGCTAAACTAACAAACTGGGAACATAAGCAAAACACAAGAACACTAACAAGCACAGTAAACAATGCTGCCTTTTTGAGTTCCATAAGTGTACCAGCAACAGGGTTTGAGTTACAACGTTAAAAAAAGGGTTTTTGTCAAGAAACCTTGACTAAGAATAGGGTGTTTGGGAAATGTGTTAGTCAAGAAACTCTGACTAACCAAAATAAACCGTTTTTGGGTGTTTGTGGCAGTAACCTTAAACGTTTCATAGACATAAAAAATGTGGGGTAACAGTTTGGCAACAACAGACGCAAAACGGACGAAAAAGCCTAAACTGCCTAAGAAACGGATTTTGAAGAAACACCTGAAAAAGTAACAGCAGGAGCACATGCCAATGGCAGATAAAGAAACAGCAAAAAAAGCTCAAACAAACAAGGTGTATTCACACAAGTTTTGCCCACAATGCGGGTCAACCGACATCAACTGGGCGCAGGGATTACCGCAACTTTGGTCGCTGTGGGAGTGCAGAAACTGCGGTTACCACGGAGCATTCATTTTAGAAAACGGAAACCTTGCCCAGAAACTTCAAGAAGAATGGGCAAAAAAGGTCACAGAGTAAAGGGGTTAGCTAACGGTTTTTTGTGTCTAGTTAGGGTTTTCTTTTTTTCAACACAAAAAATGCGACACCAGCCAAAGCAACAACAGCAACAATTACAACAACAACGATGTAAACCCAGTTATCTGAGGTACTGGTTTGGTCCCCATGTGAGTTTAACCCTTCAGATGTGGCAACCACTGTTTGTCCCGAGGTTACGGTTACGGTTTCGCCGTTAACCTTAGATGTGAAAACAACAGAGCCTTCGGCGACGCTAAGTGTTGATTGGGTTCCGGTTTCGGTTACTGTAAATATGGTTCCGGTTATAACCGCGACTGCTTGGGACATGTCGATTTGTAACGTGGAACCAGAAGGAAGACCAGTAACGCTTGCGGTGAATTCGCCCTCGTTCAAGAGTAACGTGGTACCATCACCGGTTAAAGATTCAACATCGATTAACGTGTTTGGTTGAATATCGATTATGGTTACTCCAGTTAACGTGATTTCGCCGCTGCTTTGCTGTGTCCTGATTCTTGTTCCCTCTGTGATGTTGTCGCCGTCGTTTACCTGTGTCCAAGAATCGGTTTGCTGTTCGGGTGTTTGCAGCTCAACAGAACCTGACACGTCGCTGACAACAATGGGGGACGACTCCGCTGGAGGTTGCTCTAGGCTTTCGGTTTTAACAAAAAAAACGTCCCCGTGGCTGCCATCCCAACCGTTTACCGTGGACCCAACCACCACATAGCTACCGTCACGGGTAAGAATCATCGAATACGCGTATTCTTCGCTTTGAATATCAGTTTCTGGATCAATTTTTGCGTTAAAGAGCTTAACCCACTGCTGGTTTCCAGAAAGGTCTACCCGCACCAGCCCCAAGTCTCGGCTTATTGGGTAATCGTCTTCAACGTAGGTTATTGTTCCACCGATTGCATAACCGTTACTTAGTTTGATCAACGCACAAGGTGCATCATAGTAATCGTCACCAAAGATTTTGCGCCACCGCTCATTACCTGAAGAATCAGTTTTAACCAATACAAACGCAGTGTCATCAGAATCAACCACCTGCGCGGTAGCCAACACAAACCCGCCATCAGATGCTTGTACAACGCGGTACTCTGCACCTGCGGCGTTTGGTCCCGAAATAATTTTCGTCCACTCCATTGCACCTGAGGAACCCGCTTTTACAAGAAAAGTATCATACGTACCAGACAACGAAACATACGTTGTGGTTTGCCCAACAATCGCGTACCCGCCGTCGCTGGTCTGGACAACGCCTGTTGCTTCGTCGTGGCGGGGAACAGCGTTACCAGAACCGTCTTGGTATGTTCCGCTGTTGTAGACTTCACTCCATTTTTCGTTGCCTTGTGAGTCAGCTTTTACAACCAGAAAGTCTTCTGCTCCGTTAGAGGTTTCTGTTGAGCCCGCGAACAGGAAACCGCCGTCACTGGTTTGAATCATGGAATGCATCAACGAAAAACTGTAACCAGCCTCATTTTGCAGGTATTTTTTCATCCAAAGAAAACGTCCAGCAGAGTCAGTTTTGATTAAACACAAGTTGTGGTTTGCGTCTGTGCCACCTAGGACGTATCCGTCGGTTGTTTGTATTAGTGCCCAGCTAACATCGCCAGGCCAAAACGAGTAGAGTTCAGAGGATGGGTCGCTGCTTTTTGTGAAGGTTTGGTTCCACTGCATGTTGCCTGAGGAATCAGTTTTAATTAAATACAGTTCATACTGGCTTGTGAAATGTCCAGCATACCCAATGTTGTCGATGTGTTTTGCGTCTGCAAAAACTGCCATTGCGTATCCGCCGTCGCTGGTTTGTATCACTGATAGCGGTATCAACTCGTCGTAAACGCCGCCGCGGTAGATTTGAGTCCACCCAGCAGAAGCCGAGGTCACAGATACGAAAAACATGGCGGGGAGTAAACATAAAATCATTGAAATTAACAGAAACTTGTGTTGTTTCATGTTACCAACTTCTTGGAACAGTGTTCTCAGAGCTTGTTGTATTTAACTTTTGATTATACGGTTATGACAAAACGGCACCAAACACAAAACAGGTTAATGAAACAGTTTTTGCTAGAATAGCCCCAGAAAAGAAGGCACCAAAGGCGTTTACATCTGCTAAACAGAAACGAAGACTTCAAAAAACTTTGAATTCCGTTTCATGACCTTGACAACACCTTTTACGTCCAAGATTCCGTTTTCAGTTACTACACCAGTAACCAACTCTGCGGGAACAAAATCAAAACCCGTTTTCGTTTCTACACTTTTACCAAGGTAACTGTTCACGTTCGCTTTCGCGGTTTCACAAACACAATAAAACGGCAAACCACACTGCTTAGCCGCAACCGCAAGAGCACATGTTGGAGTCCCGTTAACAACAGACCCATCAAAAAGCAGGCTGTCAGCACCAACCAATACGAGTCCTGTTTTCTGTATATACTCAGCGATTTGGTTGTCAGAAAAGACTTCTGCATCAACACCGATGGACCGAAGGGAATTTGCCAAGTCCTCGCCGTAACGGTAACGGTTGTCGATGCTTTTTGATTCAGCAACATAAACCGTGAAGCTTTTGCGTTGCTGTTTTGCCTGTTTCATTGTTTCCACGATTGTGGAACTGTAACTGCAACTCGCCACACGTGCATAGTCCCCGATTAGTTTGGCGGCATGTTTTGCGGAGTCTTGAACCGCGGTTATGGATTGGGTGGTTAACTCATCGAGTTTGGTAAGCGCAAAGTTGCGAACAGCTTCCAACCGTGAATCTGGGTAACGGTTTACCTCGTAGACCGTCTGCGCCACCAAGTTTTGAACAACCGCCATGTTTGGTCGCGCCAAAAACAGCAGTTTACCAACCTTGTTAAAGCCGTCGATAAACTCTTCGTGGCTGCTTGTTTTGGTGGTCTGCACAAAATATTCTAGCACCGCTAACGCGTTTCGGGCAATCTGACTAGCCCCGCTGGTTCGGTCGGACTCGATTTCCTTTAGTTTCTCAGAAAGCAAAAAGTCCACAACCAAAAATGTAACAGATTCAGGCTTTAAAGTTTCCAACCGCAGCCGACACACGGTCGCCCAGTTCAACCAGTGCGTAGCTGCCGTTTTTGGCGGGTCCAGAATTCACAACCAACGTTCCATCAATATAATCGGTTCCCGCTGCCTCATGCACATGCCCGCAAAGTACGGCAACGGGTTTGTGTTCATCCACAAAACGGCGTATGCTGGTGCTGCCGATGTGCTTGTTCATGTAAGCCAAATCTACCTTAACGTTGTACGGCGGCGTATGCGATACAACAACCAACAGTTCGGGCAACATACACGAATCAAACCCGCGGTTCAACGCATCATTTAACCATGTTTCAGGGAACTCAAGCGGCGTTTTCAGGTAACTGGACGGGGCACCTCCAACGCCGATGAAACTGTAACCGCCCAGTTGTACGCATGAACCATGAAGACTCTGGGCGTTTTCGATTGGTTGGTCCAAAAAGGTGGAAAGGTCACAGTTACCAAACACATACAAAACGGGCACACCTAAACTGAGCAGCGGAGCAAACAACGGTTTTGCCTGTTGGACATGACCAAAGTTGGTGATGTCACCGCAGAGAACAACAACATCAACTTCACGCCGTTTTGCTTCTTGTGCAGCGTTAACGAATGCTTCGCGGTGCCCATGCAAATCAGATAAAACCATTAAGCGCAAGTTCTTGCAACCAACCATTGTACCATTTTGGTTTTCTGGTAGTTTAGTGTTTCAAAAACTTCAGGAATAACTGGGTTAATTTTAACTTCAGATATCACCTAAAAAGAACACAAACGGGTGTAGTTACATGTTTACATGGGTTCTTGGGTTGATTCCCGTAATAGTTCTTGGTTTTTTGTTGATTTGTTATTTTCTTTCAAGAACGCTAATCCACTTAGACAGGCAACCTGTCCCAAAAACGCCCCAAGACTATGGAATGCCCTTTGAGAAAATCCAGTTCAAATCAGCGGACGGCGTAAACATCAGGGGGTGGTTGATACCCGCAGACTCGGACAAACTGGTGGTGGTTACCCATGTTGGAGGTTTAACCAAGTATGGGTCAACTAAACTGTACAGCAGTTTTTCTAAACTGTTCGACGAAGAAGTCGAGTTCCTCAAAGTAGCCAAACACTTACACAACGCGGGGTACGGGGTGTTGATGTTTGATTTCCGTAACCACGGCGAAAGCGACCCCAGCCCAAACAACGGCAAGGCAGGAGTCGGCTTAGAAGAATACCAAGACGTAGTAGCGGCGATGGATTACATCCAAGGAAACTCAGCCTTGAAAAACAAGGTTGTTGGTTTTGTGAGTTTTTGCATGGGCGCAAACTCGACAATTATTGCGATGAGCAAACAACCTGAACGGTTTAAACATGTTAAATGTTTGGTTGCGGTTCAACCGATTTCCATGGAAGTGTTTGCGCGAACATACATGAAACGAGGGTTTAGTCCTCTTGGGGCTGCGTTGCTGTTTCCATTCATTAAACTGTTTGTAAACATGCAAAGCAGGTATCGGCTGCAGGATATGTCGCCTGCAAAGTTTGTTAAAGACCTTAAGGTGCCCACTTTGTATGTTCAAACAAGAAATGACCCGTGGACAGAACTAACTGACATACAGGGATTCTACGAAAAAACGCCAACAACAAAGGAGTTCTACTGGCTAGAAAAACTGACCCACAGATTCCAAGGCTACCAATATTTTGGGGAACACCCAGAAAAGATGTTAGAGTGGCTCAACAAGTGGATGTGAAACTGCAAATAAACCAGGTTAGAAGAAATACACCTGAATCAAATACAGCAGTGTCAGATGCAGCGGGTAATACACGTAGAAGAAATATTTTCGCCACGCAGACATTTTGAAGTCTTTGTTATAGTTTATTGTGGGCGTTAACGTGCCTTTGTTGTGCAACAGTATCAGGGGCAACGCCAAAACAGATAGAATCTGGTTGCTTGGGGGCAACAGAAACATCAGGTTCAACCCAACAAACAAAACAGCACCTAACTTCACGTTCTTTGTTAGGATGTACATGCAACCCATCGCTGCGATTCCGTATACACTGTAGTCGATTGGCAAAACGAACGCAACAAGCAGCGGCAGTAACGCGAATACCGAGTTTCGTTTGAAGTAGTAAACAAACAGCAAACCAAACGCCAACGTAAAGAAGATGTTCAGGTGCTCAAATGGACCTGAGCCGATTGCCAAAAAGAATGGCACCTGCGAAACGATGGCAAAAACGAAGAGCCGCATGAAATAGTTTCTGATGTTGTGGGTGTCCTCCATTCCCAGTATCAACAGGTAAGCAAACAACGGAAACGCGAGCCTGCCAATCCAACGCAAAAACTCGTAATCGGGAAACAGGACAGCACCGATGTGGTCTATGGTCATCGTGATTATGGCAATGTACTTGAGCAGTTCACGCCCAGAATCAAAACCACGCATATACAACCCTGTTTGCCCTCCAACAAATACCAGAAACTACATCCGATCAGGTGCCTCGATACCCAAAAGCCGCAAACCATTACGCAAAACAATCCGCGTAGCAACCACAAGCGCCAAACGCGCATCACAAAGCTGGGGGGACTCAGCTTTAAGAACAGGCAACTTGGTGTAGAACCTGTTAAATTTGTCACCTAACAGGTTCAGGTAATCTGCCACAGCGCTTGGTTTCAGGTTTTCTGCAGCGTCAACAAAAACGTCCGGAAAACGGGCTAAACAAAGTATCAAATCCCGTTCCATAACATCAACCAACAACGAGTAGTCAACGTTCTGCGGCGTTTTCTCTGCTTTACGCAAAATACTGCAAGCCCTAGCATGCGAATACTGGATATACGGTGCACTGTTCTTCTCAAAATCCAGAACACGGTCCCAAGTAAAAACCACGGGTTTTGTTGGGTCAACGGCAATCAACGCAAATTTTACTGCACCTTTTCCCACAAAAACGGAGATTTCACGTTTCTCTTCCTCGGACAGCATCGGAGAACGCTTCGAAACCTCGGCGTAGGCGCGTTCTGCTGCACCTGCTAATACTTCGTCTAATGTGATGTATCGTCCTCTGCGGCTGGACATACGGTAACCTGGAAGCCTGACCAGACTATAAGCAAAATGGGTAAGCCTTGTGATGTAATCTACGTGCCCAAGCGCGCTTAACGCCAGTTTCAGTTGCAACTGCGGAAGCGTCTGCTCCATACCGATGACGTTAACCACGTAGTCGGCTTGCGTGAACTTCCACAGATGATATGCAATATCCCGCGTTGTATACAACGATGTTCCGTCGCCGCGCATCAACGTTAACGGCGTAAGTTCGTGGTCGTCGCTGATTCCAAGCTTCTTTTTCAGGTCTAGGTCGTGGGCTACTTTTTCTGCGTCAAACTCCAGTACATCGTTTTCCTTGAAAACATACGGCGTTGCCTTCAGCTGCTTGATAACGTTGCCTACGTCGCCGTTCCAGATTAGGTCGCTTTCCCAATCCCAAGAATCCAAGCAAACGCCAACACTGCCAAGAGTTTCCCTGAACCCACTCAAACACAGGTTACAGACCTCACGCAGCAACTGTTTGGGTTCTGGTTCACCTGCCTCGTAGCCTTGTATCAGTTTGCTGACCTGTGCTTCGGGGTCGGAGTCTTTGCCGATTTCTGTTGATAGTTGTTCGAAAAGTTCAGGAAAACGTTGCTGTATCTCACTGGAAATGTTGGTCCACTCATCCAACGATTTCGCCAGTTTTTGGCGTTCCTGCTCACCAAGACAACTTGAAGCGTCAACCGCTTTTTGAAGCCGTTTAACCTCCATGATACAACTAGTAACCGTGTAGATACCGCCGATGAAACGGTCAGGCTTACCCTCAGGCGCAGGTTTGCCCAGTTTGGTGTAACCATACGCGATAACCGCGCTTTGGCGCCCAACATCATCAACGTAGTAGTGTCGCGAAACTTTATGCCCACGTTTAGCCAAAATCCGCGAAACCGCGTCGCCCAGCATGGGGTTTCTTGCCTGCCCGATGTGAATCGGGTGCACAGGATTAACGCTGGTATGTTCCACAAGCATGTTTTTTGGTGCATCAGTTTTGACGTAACCATACTCGGAATCTAAAACTTGGGCAGACTCCAACGTCAAACAAGAAAACCTTGCAGAGTCAACCCGGAAATTAACATACCCAGCCCCAGCAGCCGAAACACCCTCAATCAAGGGGGCACATAAAACGTCGATATCATCCACGATTTGCTGCGCAATAACTCGAGGACTTTTCTTGGCGTGTTTGGCAAGCTCAAAACATACCGAAGACGCCAACTCGCCAAAGTCAAGATTTGGAGGTACCTCAAGCAATATCGATGGTAAACTGTAGTCTGGGTATAACCGTGTTAGTGCATCCTTTAGAACAGATTCGCATGCTGCATAGAACTCGGCAAAGGGGGAACTGGAAACCATATGTGCATTCTTCCTAAAGGGTGGCGGGTCCGCGGGGATTCGAACCCCGGAACTCCGGCTTCGCAGGCCAGTGTCCTAATCCAGACTAGACCACGGACCCTTCACAGAGGGGACGGCAATCATACATAATAGGTTTTCTTTTATAACAACAAGAGGCGAACAGGCAATAATTCTAGAAACAAAAAACGTGCAAATATAAACAGATACAATAATTCATGTTCAAAGAATGAAATAATAGAGTAACATAAAACCAAAATCATTATAAATAATAAAATAGATATTTGTTGTGGGGGAGCTATTTTGAGAAAAAATATAATCATCTCAATGATTTTTATCGTGGGCCTAATTACCACCGTATTGCCACAATGTTTCAGCATAAAGACGGTTAAAGCGACGGATTTTGCAGAGGTCTACGCACCAAATTACTTGTATGAAGGGGAAAACGCAACAGAAATAACGTTGACGTGCCAAGTTACTGATTTCATTGAAAGCTGCCTGGAAACAAGAGGCTATTACACATTCGGTTGTTATAACAGTTCAGCAACCGTATCTGGATACACCACATTAACATATTTTTGTGAGCTTAACTCCCAAAATGGTGCAGCAGTTTTCTCAAAAGGACACGCATCAAAAGGGTCACCATCACATGAATTAGATCATCACTTCCTTATGGTGCAACCAGTAGTAAATAATCAACCTGATTATTTATGGGATAACATCATATACCCTAACACGGGAGGCGTCCACCATTTTGTGTTTCTTTGGCATTGCGATACTGCAAACGATTATTCAGATGACATCTGCTCAACATGTGGAAAAGCCGCCAATTTTCCATATTCTTGGACAAAATGTGATGACATGAGTACTGATGGTTACTATTCGACCAGCGGCGACTACGTATTTTTGGGGCACATAAACTATTCTCATGAATTCTTAGACCCGACGGGTTATGAACAGTATCATTATGGATATTTTTGTGCAGTGATAGTCCAATACCTATCTTATGGATATCCAGTAAACACAGCTCTTGACTTTGCGACACAAGCAGCATTCAATGAAGATGTCTTCACTGATATACCGTTATACTATGGAGAAGAAATTAATGGAACTACATGCTGCCGACTAGCTGTTCTGGGTAATGGAAACATGACACTATAAAGGAGGCTAAAAAATGAAAAACAAAAAAAACATTTTTGCCATTTGCATCATAACTAGTTTCATACTCACTGGACAGTTAGCTTTAGTATCCTCAGAAGCAGTTGAAGCACAAAACAGAACATTAGCGTTCATAGAGAACGTTTTGCCATTTGACAGTTCTAAATATGAAATAAGCATCTCAAAACACTTCGTTGAATCAAATATTACGACTATACAATACAACTGTACCGCTGACGAAAGCGTAATAGCACCAACATGCGTATTTACAGGCAACGTTTTGACAGGCTGCATAGTAAACATACAAACAGGAACACCTATTTGCACTAGAACATTCAATAAGTTTGCAGACGCCGCACAAGATTTTCTTGAAAAATACCAAAGATACAACAATGAAAGCTTGTTAGAAATGATAAAATTATTAACACAAATTGATGAAACGCAAAACATGACAATAACACAAGGAAACATCAAACTGGAAGTATCAACAAACCAGTTTGACACATCATTTAGTTGGACGAACACGATAGATGACGCAGAGTATACCAAGTTAGGAATAACATTCAGAAATGGATATTTTTATGCCATGCGAGATAACCGAGGATTATTCACCATTGGAAAAACTGATGTAAACATTTCAGCAGAACAAGCAATCAACGCGGCAATGGAGTACATCAAAGACTACTCATACACTAGTGTTACTGGTTCAATTGATAACCCAGAATACGTTCAAATCAGCGGATTTAACGTAGATGAAGAAAAAACAACTGTAGAACTAAAAACGTCAACAAAAGGCGACGAAGCATTGTATCCATACTGGAATGTACAATTAACGTTAGCCGAATCAAAAGGGAACGTTTGGGCTCTTTCAGTTGGAGTTTGGGCAGATTCCGGCGAAGTATTCAAATGCAACACACTTGCAGTTGGAGGCTCTGAAGGAACAGACACGATTCCCGAAAACGAAGACACAACACCACAATCATTACAACCCACACAAATCGTGCTATTGCTGACAACCATAGCAATCATCGGAGTGGCAGTAACTGCAATCATCAAAAAGAGAAAAAATAAGTAAATTACTCACATCACCCCTTTTTTTGTCAAAAAATTATAAAAAAGAGACAACAAAACCCCTTTGCAACTGCAACATTAACAAGTTAACTTCTGATGCTAATAGCTTTCCAATCTAAAAGCATATGAACCAAACCACCCCAAAAACAGTTAGTCGGTCCAAATGCTCAAAACGGTCTTCAGCAATATAATATGCACTCAACAGAAGGAGTTGTAGAAATCAAGTTTTTTGTCCATTATTTGCACGGTTAGCTTTTTGTATTATTATTGTTGAAAAGCGTTTTGTCAATAAACCTTGACTAATAAAGAGTAACAATACATCATGTTATACAGTTGCCATTTTTCCGCAGTAAATGATGACTGAAAGACAGTTCAGAGTTTAATTCACACGATTAGGGTATGATTAGCGAAACTTTTACATGGATAATTTTTCGTTAAAAATATACAACATTAGATGTTAAAACATTTTACTTAATGTGTATTTATGTACAACACATGCACGATAATCCTTATTAATAATCAAGATTCACGATAAGTATTAGGTGAATAAATGCCAAACCCTGGTCAAGAATTATCAAGCATAGATTTTGAATCTATGATAGGCGGTCCACTGGTAGCAGTAATTAACGCACAAGCACAAGCCGCAATGTCAACCGTGAACTTCATCAAAGAAGTGGGATTTAAAAAACCAAAAACTGAAGCAAACGCCGGAGACGACACCGCAACTGAAGAACCAATCTATGTTACATTCAAGTACCCAAAAGAACTCAGCCCATATCAACCCGCAACAACCGGAGACCCATCTGCAACACCACCAATTCCAGCAACCGCAGCAGTGCCTGCAGTTTATGAAACTCAGCAGCTTCAAGTTCCAATACTTACGCTTTTGCCGATTCCGTTCATTCGAATTGAAGAAACCACAGTGGATTTCAACGCAAAAATCAATTCAGTATCATACCGAAAAACAGACACAAACCTCAAAGTAGACGCGTCAGTAGAAGCAAAAGCCGGATGGTTATTCGGGTCAGCCAAACTGAAGGTCTCAACTTCTTTTCAGCGAACAACCCAACAAGGCAACACGGTTAACAGAACATACTCCTTAGCTATACACGTAAAAGCGGTTCAGGACGAAATGCCCGCTGGAATGGAGAAGATGTTAAGCATCCTTGAAGGCGCGATAACATCAACACCAGCCGCAAGCGCATAAACTTCAACCGTTTAAAACCCACCACCTTTTTTCTTTTTTGTTTAGGAGGAAAAAAATTTGCCAAATCTTGGTGATTATTTGGGCCACCTGATTGCGGAGATAACCATTGCACGCATGCAAGCAGACATCGAAGCAGTAAGAGTGGCAGAACTGTATTCAAGCCATCCCCTGTTACGCAACATGCCAATTCCACATTTTCGGTTGCCAACAGTCGAGTTGGATGTTCCAGTTGCAGTTAAAACCATGGAAGAGCCCCAAACAGAAAA
The DNA here is from genome assembly GCA_041653695.1 of Bathyarchaeia archaeon. Classification (GTDB taxonomy): domain Archaea; phylum Thermoproteota; class Bathyarchaeia; order Bathyarchaeales; family Bathyarchaeaceae; genus Bathyarchaeum. The sequence goes on along the minus strand of JBAZEV010000001.1, from coordinate 26,279 downwards.
GGCTCCACGGGGTACGCCGACTCTGGCTGAAACGCGGGTAGTTTTCGATAAAGTATTGGCTACTTCGCTTAACGAGGAACGTATACGTTTAACCCCAGAACAAACTAAATCCCTGAAAACGGCGTTGGACAAAAAAGTTGTTACGTTGGCTCAACCCGCAGAAATCGCAGTTGACGTTAACCGCGTAGCCAACGAGTTAGCCAGCACAGCCTCTAAAACAGTGGTTTCTTCAACTAAACTGGACGCAAAGACCCAAGCAAGTCTGGAAGAGAAAATCAGTGAACTAGCACGTGTAGAGTTCCAGAATCTTCGTAAACCGCCAACAAGGCTTCAGGTTCTGGTGAACACCTCAGAAATCCGTGAAGCAGGACCAAACGAGGTTATCACCAAAATCCACCTGAAGATAACCGAAGAAGCATTTGAATGGACAACCATAGACACAGACGGCAAAAAAGAAGACCGCCTAGTAATCGAGTAGACCAACCATGCTGCGCATCGCTAACCTGGAAGAAATCCAGAACCTTCTTTTGCGCGTACCAAACATCGTTGAACTCAGTGAACAACATGACCCAAATTTTGTTCCAGCAGTAAAACGGTGGTTAACAGAACTGGAAACAGCCCTGAAAAACAACAACCTCCCGGTTTCAGCAAACATTGCCTCGTTACGTGGAAACCTGATTTCTACAGACCAAGGAAACATACCCGCGGGAATCAATGTTAAAGGAACCATAACTAAACGAAAACTACGAGAAGCAACCGCCACCCACTCAATCAGTCAAGCAGTAGACATCGTTACGAATATAATCCAAAAGGATGCGGAAAGAGTCGGCGAAGCACAACGAATCACAAGGCAACTGGTTGCGATAGCCAAAAGCAAAGGACTGATTACACAGATACCTAACGGGGCTAGTTTTTCAGATATGCTAAAAACGGTCTGGAAAACAATGTCCACCGACCAAGTCTTAGCACAAGGCGTTGTAAGCGTGGAGGGCTTGTTGGCCCAAACGACGCACTAGTTGTCTTAGACCGCACCATAACTGCGGACAAATAACCCCTATTGGGGCTTTTTTGTTTCATCAGGGAAGAGCTGTTTTCCTTTTTTTGTATATTCGATGAATCTACTGCTTTTGCTCTCTTTTGAACCGTTGGATGTTTACGAATTTGTAGGCGATCGGAGAATAAACAGAAGCAACCAAAAATGCTATGGTTCCAATAACCATAATCACGCGGGCAATGTCGTTGGATATCAACTGCACCACAAATCTGATTGATACGGGTAGAACGTTTGCGAAATAGGCAAAATCGAACGGAAAAACAGCTAACAACCAAACTAAGCTAATTGCCATGAACAGAACCCCGCCAAATGCATCAAAGATACGCGAAAGCAATCGTTGACCAAAGATTCCATCCAGGGCACTGGTAATCATCCAAGCAACTAGGTACCCATAAAGCATAATCATTTCTACTGTGCCAAAGGCAGATGTGAAAAAGCCTGTTGACCACACTTGATGGGCAACAAAGTACAGCATCACAAAAAAATTAACAGCAAAGATTACAACCCCAACTGCACGTTCGTTGCGCGGGATGCCTTTATCTGCCTCTGTTTTACCTCTTGAATACCAGTTTTCTGACGAATCTGTTTTGTTCAACTTGTGTGTCACCATGTTATGGGTGAGATTAAACAATCAGATTCTGCTTCAGGTTTAATGCAAACTCTTCGGCATGTTGGAGGTCTTCAGCGTTTGGTCTGCCCTTGCTTATGCCCCCAAAGAATTTCAGGAAACTGTTTGTGTTAAAGCCTTTACACTGAAATTCATCTACTATTTTGTAACCTTTGGATTCCAGTATTTCCCTAAGCGCTAAGTGGTCTTTGGAGCGTTTTTCGTCTCCTGTTAATGCAGCGGTTGAAAAAATGAATGCGTTCTTGTTATTGACTTGCGGCAACCCCTCAGCAAAGTCAAGCAGAACTTTGTAGTGTTTTCCGCTGTCTATGCCTGCACCAAAACCGATTAGACGATACTCATTAAGCGTTTCAGGGTTGATTTGATTTGGAGTTTTTATTTGTGCATCAAGAACTCGTGCGAAGACCTCAGCGATTTTTTCAGTGTTTTTGTGATGATACGAAAACAAAACCAACATAGAACACATAACAACACCATCCACATCATTTACTGTGTTTCACAGTTATTACCACGTTTCCTTTTTTGTGCCCTTTATCAACATACTTGTGGGCTTGGACAATTTGTTCTAATGGATAGGTTGTGTCTACTACGGGTTTTAGTTTTCCGGCTTCAATAAGCTCTTTAATATATACTAAATTTTCAACCTTTTCGCCTTCCAGTTTATCGTGGACAGACATAGACACACCGTTTGATGTTAAAGCTTTTTTACGGTCAGATTTCGAGAGCTTCCCAACAGCATCAAAGATAAAATCATAACACCCATCGGTTTTTGTAAAATCCTCTTTGGTGTAATCAATCACAGTCTCGGCACCCAGAGACTTCACCAACTCTAGGTTAGCGGTACTGCACACACCCGTAACTTGGGCCCCAAAGTATTTGGCAAGCTGAACCGCAAAAGTGCCTACGCTCCCAGAAGCTCCGTAAATGAGAACTTTTTGTCCATTCTGGACGTTTGCTTTTCTAAGAAACTGCAATGCTGTAACACACCCGGTGGCAATTCCGGCGGCGGCTTGCTCATAGGTCAGGTTTACAGGTTTTATTGCCACTATGCCGTCTTCAGGCATGCATTTGTACTGGGCGTAACCACCAAAACCAGAGCTGAATGTTGATGCAAAAACTTGGTCACCTTTCTTGAACAGTTTTACGATTTTGCCTACGGCTTCAATTTCTCCAGATAACTCCATCCCCAGTATCTTCTTTCGGGGTCCTCGAATACCAAGAGCAAACCGTGCCATAAGCCACATTCCACGAGGAACAATGAAACTGCGCATTCTGCAGTCTCCCCGATGCGCTGTTGTTGCATAAACTTTTATCAGAACTTCATTATTGTTGGGCGCGGGTTTTTCTACTTCTTTGAGTTGAAGAACCTCGGGTGGACCATATTTTTCGTATACAACGGCTTTCATTTTCATGCATTAATTCCCTGTTTGGTTTGTTTATTGGCTTTAATTGCGAACACAAGTGTCAGTATCGAGAACATATACCTCAACAAGGTAGCCCACCAGTTATCCAGAGGGTCATGCATACCAGCATCTGCAATTTGTCCTAAAGCCAAGAAAAGGAACACCGAATTAAATACAAGAAAAACGCTTTCCAATCCGATTATGCCGATGAGCCCGTATCGTTTACCTAACAAAAACAGTGACACAAAAACGGCCATCAACACATATATCACCAGTACAGTCAACGCGCTTTCAAGGTCATTAAAGCGGTATTGATCCATACCCATAACGTATCCGCCGAAAAGCAATCGGAAAAGCAACGTTACGACTAAAGCTTTACCATTTCCTGTAAGTGCCCCAAGTGCTTGATTTTTTGTGTCAGGTTTGTCCATTTTTTCACCCATATTTTGTTATATTATGTGTTAAAAACAATTTGGACCAAACAAAACAACACCAGTGGTTAAATGGTCTAGACACGCTGTTTATTACTTTTGGTTCAGAAAATCCAGAATATCCTTTTGGAACTGTTTGCGGTTGTCCATCCAGGCGCTGTGTCCAAAGTTCGTGTAAAGAACCAGTTTTGCGTTGGGGATAGCCGCAGCGGTTTCAGTGATTGGGTAAAAGTAGTCGTCTTCGCCCCCAATTACCAGTGTAGGCACCTTGATTTTTGGCAGCATGTTCTGGAAGTTATGGTTGTCCTCTGCTTCGATGGTTACTACTAGGTCTGAGGGGTCTTTAGGTGCACCAAACGTTGCTGTAAGCCACATCATCAACTTGAAAAACCGTTTTTTGAGTCCGCCCTTAGGATACAAACCATCAAGTATTGCAGGAAACGCTTTTCTCCATTTGCGCTGACGCGCCATTTCACCAACAAACAGTTGCAGTTTTTTCCCGTTTTCACTAAGCTTATAGCCTGTGCTGGCAAGAACCAAACGTCGTACAAGTTCTGGGTGGTCAAGGGCAAAATACTGCGCGATTGTGCCGCCAGTGGAAAGCCCCAATATGTCAACGGGTTCGCTGAACTGGTTTTGTATCATCGTTGCGTAATCGTTTGCCATGTCCCGAGTTGAATACCCAACGGGTAGGTCAGGTTTTCTGCCCACAGAGTAAACAGTGTACTGTTTGGCAAACTGTTTGTAATCTGCTGCAGTCCACCTGAGTTGCAGTCCAGACGGCGGTTTATTTTCAAAATCCAAGCCATTGAACACCACCAGAACACGCTGAGCAGTTCCAAGACAAAAATATGGAAGACCGTTCTCGGAGTAGCCTGTGGTTGGTTTTGTTTTAGTCAACGATTTGGTCTCCGAGCAACCGTTTCAGATACTATTAAAGCATACAACATGTTCACAACCCTAACCAAAGTAATTGATGCCAGATTTGCAAAAACACTTTCCAGTAATATTATATTTAATATTTTTCGGGGATGTTTTCTTGTTTTGCATGCTTAAAGATGCAACAGTAGGTGAACATGAAATGGCAACTGGTTGCCACTAAACAGTTATGTTGTTTAAATAATGTAAAAAGAAAAATGGGGTGGGGGGAGGATTGTTTGTTTTGGGTTTATGCTTGTTCTGCAGGTGCTGGTTCGGGGGTTTGGGTTTCTGTTCCTTCTAGGTAGGTCAACGATACTGAGCGTGCTATGAAAACTCCGATTATGGGGGCAACTAGCATTCCCAGAATCCAACCGATTACTGGAATGTTTCCGACTATAGCTGAAACTATGCCTGCGCCGATGAACAGTATTAATAACCAGATGATGTATGTTCCCCATCCGATTTTGTTGATAATCGCCATTGCTTCGCTGAAGGCGAATGCTTTGCCGAAGTCTCCTGTTTTAAGCATACTAACGATGGACATCGCCAGAATAAGTGCAATGAAAAATGCTAATGCAACCCCAAGATACAACAGTGGAATGGATAAACCTAATCCAATGAACGGAGTAAATGAGTAACCAAGACCAATCATCGAAATCACCAGTGTGATCAATGCTGAAGCAGCTAAAACAAGCGGAACTATCATTAGTATGACACAGGCAACAATGATTTTGAGTCCTTGTATGAATAATTCGCCGTAGTTTTCCAGCGGCGGTAACTGGTTAGAGTCTTTGGGTTGTTTCATTATGTTTCCTATGTAGCCTAAAACGATGAAGTTTACTATCGGAATTACGTCGAGAATTGCAAGTAGCACGAGTCGACCAAGGTCGTTAAACAGTAGCTTTGTGTAATCGAATGATTTAGTTAGATTTTCTGTAAGATTCACTTTGTTTACCTCACAGTTGAAAGTTTGGTTATAAGAGCTAGATTAAATCTTTGGTCGACTCAGTAAGCTGTAGAATAAAAGCTACTCTTCTGTTTTTGACATGTTTTTCAAAGAATTTAGAAGGTCAAGGTTAGATTTAGTTAAGTTTTTGAGGGTTTTTTCACCTTTTGCGGTTAACTCGTAAATACGTTTGCCTTCAATTGTTACGCCTTTGACCAGTTCGTTTCGTTCTAAAGCATACAGGTGTGAGTATATGGTTCCAGAGCTGATGAAAACTTCGAATTTGTTGTTAATGAAAACCATTGCGTCGTAACCGCTGATAGGCCCGTTCTTGATTTCATACAACATCAGTATATCCATTACTGATTTGATGGCTTGTTTACGCATTTTATCTACAATCTCGCTAACCATAAATCATCACAAGCAATTTTTCATATTTTTTTATCGTTATCTTTGGATTTTTTCACAACATCATCGATGCATTTTTGCAACGTGGAATAAACATCCTTTGGTATCCCATATTTTCCAACGAACCCGTTTGCGCCATAACTGAAGGCTTTGATTGCGGTTTGTCTGTCGTCTGTTACGGTGAACACAATAAACGGGATTTTGTTGCCGTTGGCTCTAAGGTTTTTTAGGAACTCGAATCCGTTTGTGACCGGCATTTGAATGTCGCATACTATAACGTCATATTCTTTGGTGCTCAGTTGTTCCATCGCGTTTTCAGCCGAAGAAGCAAAATCGATTAAGTATGTGCCATGCATGTTCAGAATTTCTTGCGCAGTAACAAGTAGGTCTACATCATCATCTACGAGAAGCACTTGAATTTGGCAGCCTTCACACATGTTAGGCACCGGCATCAGATTCAGAAGGTAACGCGCTATAAAAGAAGCAAGTATACAAGTGGTACAAAATACGTCAAAAGTATTAAATTGTATTTAGTTGTATTATAAATTAGTGGAGGTTTTTTTCGTAGCAAACCACAAAAGAAAAACAGTTGGCTTCTCGTTCCGAATAGACGAAGAATGGTTAGACACACTACGTGCAGAAGCAGAAAGACAAGGAATCAGCGTAAATGCCTTAGCAAACCGGATACTGCAAAATTACGATGAACACTTCCGATGGACAGAGCGTCTTAATGCAGTATTCATAACACGTCCAACATTGGCGGAAATAATCAGTTGCTGCCCAGAAGAAAAAATAATAGAAATCGCCAAAACATCGGGGTCAATAGGTGCAAAAGACCTTATCGGAACAATGGGGATAGCTCCAACATTTAACAGTATAATTAATTTCATTGAAAGAATGGGAAAGCATGGCAACTGGTTTGACTACAGCCAATACATAGTAGAGAAAAAAATGGTTCTACATCTACGCCACGAACTGGGACGAAAGTGGAGCGTATTCATAGCAAACCAAGTTGCCACATTATTTAAGGAACTACTCAACAAAACAACAAAAATCGAAGTTCACGACAATTTTGCCACAATAGAAGTCACAACCTAAGAAACCCTATTTTCTCGTTTTTGTTTGCAGCATATTTGTAGACTAATAGTAGTTCATTGTTGAAAACGGCATTTTTTTGAAAAAACAATCATTAACAGTTAATCGACCAAACGCCAGTTTCATAAAAACAGGTAGAATTATCGGGAGAATTATATTATATGCGGATGTTCATACTGGTTTTGGCGAATTAGATGTCCAAAAGCAGCACCTCAGACATGGCTGAAATCGAGTCTCAACTGAAAGGCAAAACGCTTCAGATATACTGGTATTTGATGCGGGACCCAAACACCAGCGTAGGCGTCAGAGAGATTCAACGCGCACTAGGACTGTCCAGCCCCAGCGTGGCGGCGCACCATTTGGATAAACTGTTGACGCTTGGTTTGGTGGAAAAAACTTCAATGGGTGAATACCTGATAAACCAAGAGGTCAAAGTTGGGCTTTTGAAGTTTTTCAGCAGAATGGGCGGGTTTCTTGTGCCACGTCACCTGTTTTATGCTGTTTGGTTTTCCACGATGTTTGTAATCTACATTGTTGTGTACAATCTGGTTTTGTATCAGCCAACGTTGTCTGTGCATAACCTCGCAGCCATACTTTTTGGGGTAGTGGGAAGCGTTTTCCTGTGGGTTGAAACAGTTCGGCTCTGGAAAGAAAAACCGTTCTAAACAGGGTGTTCTAAAAAGTGGACTTAAAAGCATCTCATGTTTCAGGGTAAAGGTGGAAGAATAAGTTTGAACAAAATGCTAGCATACGTTACGGTTGCCATCCTGCTTGGGACTGTTACCCTACTGGTTCCTTTGACTCTGGTGGGTAATTACCAAACAAACCCAGAGGGCAGCTACAACCTTAGTGCCACAGACCAAGAAAATTCACAAAATAATATTACACGCAACGACGGAACACTACAAGACCCTAAGGCAACCTCAAATGAAACAGAATACCCAAGTCCGCCAGGCGTATTAACCGTAGGCAACACTGAAGAGCCAACAGATTTCTCGCCGCTGGCATGGATGACCCTGCCCAGTCTTGGTGTTGCGTTGGCGGTGTTTGTTTACCTGAAAAGGCGAATCCAGTAACCGTTTACTCGGTTACGGGCAGTTCCTCGAACTCTGTTTCTTCTGGTTCAGGTTCCGTTTCAGGCTCTAGTTCAGGTTCCTGTTCGGGTTCTGGTTTTAGTTCAAAAATTGCTTTACGTGCAAACGTCAGATACCCAGTGTGACCAGTCATAACTGTTTGAGGTCGAGTTTTTCCGCGTTCCACTTGCATGTAACGAATCAATGTTTCGGATGTTTCGATGCCCACGAAACCGTAATCGTTTAGGGCTTCTACAACTTTTACAACTTGGTCTATTGTTGGACTAAACGAAACCAGCACCCCGCTTCCCTTCAACGCGTTATACGCATGCGATATTACAAGCCAAGGCGCAGCCAAATCCAAGATAATCGCATCTAGGTCGGTTTCTTGTATTCCTTGGGTTATGTCACCTTCTTTGAGTTCCACGTAGTCTATCAGTTTTGCGCGTTCAAGGTTCTTTTTGGCGTTTTTTTGGAACTCTTCCCTGAGCTCGTAACTGTAAACCTTTCCGGTTGGTTTAACGTAATGAGCAATAGCACTTGTCAGTGCACCTGTTCCGGTTCCGGCTTCAACGACGCGGCTTCCAGAACCGATTCCGCTGTTCATGATGATTAACGAGATGTCTTTGGGGTAAGAAATCTGTGTACGACGATTTGTTTTGAAGATGTAATCAACTAAAGTTGGTTTCATTGCAACGAATCCGATACCCATGCTGCTGGCGATTTTGGTTCCGTACTCTTTACCGATTAGGTCACCTAACTGGATGAACCCCTTGTGGGTGTGAAAACTTTTTGTGGCTTCAACCCGTATTAGGTAAGTTCGTTTCCTGTCCAGATACAAAAAAACGTCGTCGCCTTCAGCAATCAATTCAACCAAATTATCATCACATCACGTGTATATCTGTAGGTTTTCACACAATCACCCTATTTAACCTAAATGTTTCCCACAAACGGCAGGCGAATTGTTTCAGTTACCTCTCCACGTTCCGTTGTTACAATTGTGCTCAAACACTAAATACCAAAAAAGAGAACAAAAAACTGGTGAAAAAATGAAACAAGAAGTAACGATTGTAACCGTTAAACCACAACTGGTTCTGGGCATGAGAAAACAAGGACCATACAAAAGCATCGCCACCATGATTCCCCAAATATGCCAGTTTGCGGCACAAAACAACATCCCAATAGTTGGACCGCCAATGTTTGTCTGCCACGAAATGTCGCCACAAGAGGCACAAAAAGCAGACAGCCAAGGCACAGCAGATGTTGAAGTGGTAGTTCCAGTAGCTCAACGGGGTAAGGAAACAAAAGAAATCAAATGTTACGAGTTAGCTGGGGGCAAAATGGCAAAGATATTGCATAAAGGTCCGTATGAAGCGGAGACCGCAACTTACCAGAAGTTGATGCAGTGGCTGGAGGAGAACAACAAAACTGTTACGGGTCCGATGCGTGAGATTTACTTGAATGACCCGCGTGAGGTTTCGCCGCAGGATTTGTTAATCGAAATCTATGCGCCAATAGAGTAACTGTTCCAGTTTTTCTGGGGGTTTCCCGTTTTTTGGGAGTTAGCCCTCTTTTTGTTTTCATACAAAGTACTTTGCAATACAAAGTATTATATAGTACAAACCATGTTCTCAGTTCAGGCGAAACAAATGAACGACAGAATAAACCTGAAAGAAATCGAACGAAAAGCATACACAACATACCATGAGGATGGCTTAATCGACATCGTGATCGGCTCGTTCATCATGTCATTTGCCATGTTGATAATACTGGATATTCCAACACTAGCAGGTGGTTGGGCATCAATGGCAGTATTTGGATATATGGCATTTAAAAAAACAGTAACAGTGCCCAGAATTGGATACGTCAAACTGAAACAAAACAGAATCTTCGCACTAGCCATAGGAGCATTCGTTATCGGCTTTGTTGTTTTGGGTTTAGTTGGTTTCATACTGATTAAACAAGGCATACCCGCATGGATGAACATAATATTTGACAACTACATGATATCCATCGGCTTGATAGGATGCGGGTTGTTCACGTTTGGCGGCTACGCGTTTAGAGCAAAACGGATGTACGGCTACGCACTACTAACGTTGGCACTGTTTTTTGTCGGATATTTCATTTACTTCCCGTTGCAGTATTATCTCCTCGCATTAAGCATCATACTAATTGCGAGTGGGTCAACACTGTTGTACCAGTTTATGCACAAATACCCCAAGACAACACAAACAATGGACGACTAACAGATGACGCCCCAAAAAAAGGACGACACCCAACCAAACCAGCTTCCAAACATAGACAAGCTGGTACATGAACCAGCAAGGCTTGTAATATTGGCGCACCTGTTTGTTGTTGAAAGCGCAGATTTTTTGTTCCTTCAACACCAAACAGGGCTAACTTGGGGAAACATCTCTTCACATGTAAGCAAACTGGAAGACGCGGGCTACATTGCAGTAAAAAAAGAGTTCCTCGAAAAAAAACCGCACACAACACTGCAGCTTACTGCCAAGGGACGGGAAGCGTTTTTGGATTACCGCGAAAACATGAAACAGGTTTTTGATGAATTGCCGAAATAGCGCCGAGTTATACAAGCGTTAACAGGTCGGTTAAGCTTCTGATTCGGTCATACCCGCGGGGCAGTTTTCCTTCGCGGTCAATTAGAAACGGTTTAATCCCAACAGCCTTTGCGCCCGCGTAATCGTATTCGATGGAGTCACCAACAAAAACCGTTTCATCCGCAGTTACCCCAAGCTGTTGCAGGGCAAACATGAAGATTCGTTTATCAGGTTTTGCACAGTTGCATGAATCAATGCAAACGATAACGTCAAACCATTTCTTGAGGTCCAACTCAGCTAAAACGTGTTCAATGTCAGGCGTGTAACCGTTAGAAACCAAAGCCAACTTCAAACCCTTAGCACGCAAACCCGACAACGTAGGCTCCACATCCGAAAAAAGCCGCACACTTGAATAGTTCCACCAGAGTTCATCTATCTGAGACGCCAAAAACGTTTGATTCTCTTTGACACCCAGTTTTCCGATTAAAGCAGTGTTGTATCTGGTCCAGAACTCTTTACGTACTTCATCACTATAGGTTGAAACGTCAAACTCTTTCTCGGTTGCCTTCTGCGCCTTAACTACATCGTCAACAGAAACAGTTACACCAAAACGTGCAAGAATACTCACATAAATCTCTGGAAAAGACGCAGTCCGCGTAAGAGTTAAACCCAAATCCAGAAGCACAGCTTTAACAGTCATCGGTATTCTCAAATGTAGAAGTAATGTTTAAAGAAATGGGTTTTGGTTTTCAAAAAAATGTGAAACCAAAGAAAACTTGTTCAGATTTTGTTGGGGTCAAATTGTTCTGCTGCGTATTGGACGACTTTTCCGGCTTCTTCTGAGTTTAGCCACCCTTTTATTTTGACCCACTTATGCGGTTCTAACCGTTTGTAGGTTTCAAAGAATTCCTGGATTTCCCGTATCTTGTGTTGGTGAAGGTCGGATATGTCGTGTATTCCTTCAAAGCGTGCATCATCAACAAGAACAGACAAGATTTTGGTGTCTTTGCCTTTTTCGTCCTCGATTATTAATGCGCCAACTACACGGACACGCACAATACAACCAACAGACAGCGGTTCATAGCTCATGACCATGATGTCTAGGGGGTCGTTGTCGTCGTACCAGGTTTGAGGGACAAAGCCGTATTCAATGGGAAAAACTACGGAGGAGGGAATCATGCGGTCCAAAACAAAGGCTTCCCATTCTGATTTGTATTCGTATTTGTCCCTTGAACCGCTAACAACTTCGATTACAGCATTTAACATGATTGGGGGATTTTCTCCCAATGGAATGTCTTTCAGAAAATTCAAGCGTATCTACCGAATACTCCAAATAACGTGAACCAATTTAAATGCTACGTGTCCCGTTTTCAGGGGTCAAGGCGGGGTTTTGTTTAAGTTTGCAAGTTTTAGTGTTAAACGTTGGTGTACCTCTGTTTTTGTGTGTTGAATACTCGGAATCAACAAAACCTAAATAATATTCTAGGAGTAGATTAGTTTTGGTTTGGTTGCCTTAGTGTAGGTGAGGGATAAATCATGATGGTTAAGTATTACGATAACATATACATTTTAAGTAATAAACCAACAAAAACAGGTGTAAATGTTGCCTAAAAATATAAGAAGGCTAATTTTACCATTTGCTGTTCCAGCCAAAGACAGGTTTAAACCATTCACCAAAGACATGGAAATGGCAGCCGTTTTATACCTCACAGAAAGAGACCGAAAAAAAGGTGAAGGACGAGTCTTAAAAAAACCTGAAGAAAAAATCGGGTTCATCACAGAAGCCTGTTACCCAATATGGTTGGCCCCATGGAAAGGCAGAACACTAATTTTTGATGGGCTTAACTTGACAAAACAGTCAATTCCCATCGACGTAATCCCAGACATCAAAGCATTCGACAACGACCTTCAAACAAGCTCAAAATCCCGCCAAGCATACTGTGCAGCGCTGGCACAAAACGCGAGTTTCTTCCAAAACTTTGCGGGAAAACAGGAAACAACCATAAACGGTTTAATCACAGACCCCACGTTCACACAAGATTTAATGGATTACCTAAAAGACGGCGATGAAAACGAAAAAGCTGTCATATCTAAGACTGTTTTGTCGCCTACATTAGATGAGTCTGAGGTAAAAGCGTCAATCGAGGAACTTTTAGAGTCAAGAAACAGCATCGAGGAAGAAATCAAGAACCTAAGCAAAATCATGAAAATGCTTAGCAAAGCTGCAAGAGACCAGATAAAAGGAATTCAAGTAGAAATCAAGGCGTCCATAAAAGATTTTGACCAAAAGCTCAAAAAGGTCAGGCCCAAGGTCATGGAGAAAATTAACAAGATTCATGAGAAACGTGACGAAGAGGTCACCGTAATCTCCAACAAGTATGACAGGGAACTTCGTACACTTCACCAGAACAGGGTCAGCATAGAGAAAACGCTTGAGCGCATGTCCAGCGACATGGACCGTTATGACGCAGACATCAAAGCGGCCCGTGAACGTAAAGATGAAGGTAACGAGGTTCAGTTAACGCAAAAGCTTGATGAAATTAAAAAGAAGGTTCCAGGCTTAAACAAGGAAATCAAAGACATTGACCGAAACATCGAAAACGTTGAAGATGCCAAACGAATCGAGGTTTCCAAAGCCAGAACAAAAGTGGATAACCAAATCGAAGAAGCCATGCAGACAATCCGGGACATTGAAGCAGCCAAAGAAGCAAAAATCAGGGTTGAGCAGCAGGAACTGGATTCGCTTGAACAGAAAACAGCCGCGATAATAAAACAGATTGATACAATGATCAAAACTAAAGAGGCTTCATTAAACGCGGTTGATAACCTTGGTTACTCGGAGAGGCGAATTAAGTATGCTTTGGTGTATTTGTCGCTGTATTTTGTTTGTTATGACGCCGAAGCGGGAAAACGTTACGTTGTGTATCCGCCGTCAACCATTTCCAGCATGGGGATTAAAACGAAACTGAAAGGCGTTTTTGGTTCCGGAAAGATGAAGGTGTTTTTGCAGCCCCGTTCATTGGCTATTGCTGCGCTTCTTGACCGTCTTGTGGACGTGACTCAGCATAACCCCGTTTTCGAGAAGGAGGTAACCGAGGCAGGCTTAAAGGCTAACATTTTGCGGACTACAGAATCAAAGGTTGGAATCAAGAAAGGTTTAGATGAACTAAAAGAAGAGGGCTGGATATCCGACGGAGAGGTTCAGTTCTTTAACGGGGAACCTAAAGAAGCCACGTAAACCTGCCAGTTTCTAGGTTTGGTTTGATTCCAGTTCTTTTCCCATATTCAGGCATATCCCAGAAATCGCCAAAAGCACCTGCGGAGGCGTAAATATGCTAAAGACTTTGGTATACCTTGGCGACCCCGCTTTTCTTACGGTCTCTTTTTTGCCTCCAGCGTCCAGGTAACCTTCGATGAAACTTTTTGCGACCAAGATTGCTTGGTTTGCGGACCCAATTGGTGGGCTGTAATGTCCCGAGAAATACAGGAACTCGGCAATATCCCATGTCTGGTTTCCGTTGTGTGTAGCCTGCTCAAGGTCCACGATGAAGATTTGGTTTTTTGTTACAATGAAGTTTTCTGGTTTGCAGTCACCCAAACAGACACCCAAACTGTGGGCTTGTGCAATTTTTTTTGCGACCTCATTTACGGTGGTCAGGTCTTTTTGTGTGTGCGACGAGTACAGTATCCGTTTGATTATTGGTACAAGCTGGTGTCCTTCGATATATTCTTCGATGATTATACGGTTTTTTGAGCTGATGTGAAAGATTTCCGGAACCGTAAACCCTTTTTTGTGCAGGTAAGTGTTTATGGCGTATTCTTTTTCGAGTCTGGATTGACCCAGCACAGAAAATGTTGTTGTTCCAAACGACCACAACGTCAGCGGCAGCCATTTGAGGTTTGACCAGTCTTTGAATTGTTTTAGCACGTAGTCTTGTTCGGTGCCGTCATCGTTTGTTAGGGTTAACCGGTAAACGTCGTTGAATACTCCGCCAATGCTACTGATTTTTACCTTTGATGTTTGATGGTCGGGGATTAGTTTTCGGGCAATATCAACGATGTTTGAGCGGTCAGCCAACGAAACAGGCCCCAGTGGTGTTGGCAAGAACACGTGTTTTCTTGGGTTTTCCAGCAGAAAAACCAGACCTTCTACTGAGCGTTTTTGGTTGTTTTTTGCGAACAGCCGCTGGTCTTGGAAGAAGATGTTTGAGGAATCTGAAACTACGCTCAGCAAGGGCGTAAGTGCCATTCGCTGTATTGTTTTGATGAATGGGGGTATGCGTAGTCTTCGTTTTTTTGTTTTTGTTATGTAAGTTTTTGTGATTTTGGTGTAACCGTCTGTTTGGGTTAAGGTGTTGTCTTCCACCAGCAGTTTTAGTGCCTCTTGGTATCCTGCCATGATTTTGGGGATGTTTTCTGTTTTTTTGTCCCCTGTTAACATGTTCAGGTAACTGTATACTATTGGTGGAAACAGTTTGACGCGGCGCTGTATTACCTCGTACATGAAGTAATCATCCCGTATGAGCAACTCGCGGGAGGATTCGGGAAACTCCATAATCAGGTTTTCCAGTATCTCATGGATGTTCCGTTTTTTGATTTTCAGTTCCTTAAACCACAAATACTCCGCTCCCAGCAGCGGCTCATACGGCATAGTGAGTTTTTCTGAAAAAAACTCGCCAAGCCACGCCTTGTTCACGTCGTGTTCAAAGTCTGCGCGGTTAACAGTCAAAACCGAAACATCAAAACCGTCCACGGTCTCAAAATAGGTGTTCACGCGAAACGGGTATCTGTCAAGAACCAGCAAAACGTTTACTTCGGTTTTGTTGTCTGCGTAACCGCAAACCCATGGACCGTAAAGGCAGGCTGCTGTTATTTGGCGGTTTGCAGCGATGTCTGTACATTGGTTTAGGATTTTTTGTTTTAGGTCTTGGGTTAACTGGTTAGTCATCAATGGTCGTTCCGCAACCACCAGAATATGTGTGGTCTGTTTATTTTAGTTGAGGGCACCGCATATTTTTCTGTTTGCTCCTGTTTGAAGTGTAAGAAAAAATGTTGCAGTTTTGTTGACAAAGAATTGTTGCTGGAAAAGTCTATTAATAAAATAAGAAAGAAGCATAACGTCCAACGTTTTGGCGTTAAGCTTTTTAGTTTTGTAGTATCCTCGCTCGGACTTGTCCTTCGGCTGCTTGGGTTATGTCTTGGGCTTCTTCTATTGTGTCAATTCGTGTGAAGTATTTGAACCAAGAACCAGAACGAGGAAGTTCAATCTCAATTGTATATGTCATATTTTGTTTCCCTACCATTATCCAACTACAACAAGCTATCCAATTTTTGAATAAATACAATCCTACTTTAAGCAACATATTCCAAAAGTCGATATATTCTGGGAAATCTCCCCGAAAAAAGGGTGGGCGCTGTTTAATTCAAAAACAGCCATAATCTAAACTGATTGACATAACAGTAAAAGAAACAGATATACACAAAAAATAAATTACACAAAAGTGTAGTATTTTATTGTGCAACCACACAGAACCCAGTTTGCGTTAATGTTTGTTGCCGTTTTTTTAGTGTTAACGTTAATCCAGAAACCGCAGATTGTTTGTGCATCAACGGACGATTCTCAGCTCAATAGAGAAGTTGCGGTTACAATGACATCACCAGAAAACAGGACATACGCCGTTAAACGGGTCATGGTGTACTTCAACTGGAGTAGCTACATAAACGAGCACGAAGTTCCAAGGTGGATAGGCTACAGTATAGACGACCAAACTATGGTAACCGTTGGAAACACCACAACAGCGTCAGAATATGGCACGTATTTGGAGAATCTGGTTGATGGAGTTCACAACTTCAAGGTCATTGTTTCAGGTTCCATACAGGAAGTCTACTCCGTTGAAACCCAGTTCACCGTAGATACAACACATCCAAGCGTGACGATTTTGTCCCCACAGAATACAACATACCAAAACGGAGTTCCGCTGGAGTTTAAGGTTAACGAACCAACCGATTTGCTAAGTTACATCATAGACTCAAATGATGTAATAATCAACCCAGAAAACAACACAATACTTGATTTACCCGAAGGACCGCACAGCATCTCAGTTAGTGCATCGGACAAAGCAGGGCTCACGGGAACATCGGAGCAGGTCTTCTTCACTGTAGGTCTTCAACAACAGGATGGTTCACAAACAGGTTTACCCACACAATACTGTGTAGCAATTATCCTAGCCGCAGTCATAGCTGTGGTAACTGTGGCTTATTTGTTAATCAAAAATAGGCACACCAAAAAGTAGTGACCAAAAAAATCATCATCAGAATAAAAGGTGAGATTGACTAATAGACTAACTGGTTTTGATGCCTCAAACATGTTTGTAGTCTAATAGTAGTTCATTGTTGAAAACCACCTTTTTTCTGAAAAAATTAGCAACAGCAAAAATGTGGACACTGAAATGTAAGAAAGATTAAAAGTTCAACCCGTCAATAGGATATAGAACATAACTCTATTTGGGGAGACAAAATATGGATATCAGTTTTTTGGTTGACTACATCCCGTACATACTGATTTTGGGAGGAATCATCGCGGTTTCGTGGTTCCTAGAAAAAGTTGTAAGACCAGTCCCAGTGGTGGGAAAACCCGCAAGCATACTAACCAAAATATTGGGGTTCTTCGGGTTCTTTGTGGGAATACTGCTAATAGTAACAGGCGCAGCCGCACTGTCCTCAAACGGACAAGTAGACACATACACAGGCTACATGCTCATCGTGGCGGGACTGGCACTGTTCCTTAAACCAATCAAAGACTTCCCATGGGCAGCGCTTATGGGACTAATCGTAGGCGGATTATGCATCGGCATTGTGTACTTCTTCTTCCCGCTGCCAGCAACAATACTGGGATACTCCTCGGTCTGGGCATACGTGGTAATCTTTTTGATACCAGCAGTACTCGTGTACATGGTATTCAAATTCATCGAAGACGTCCTAAAAATCATAGGCACAATACTGGGCTCAAAACCAGTAACATTCATCGTAGGATTCGCATGCATAGCACAAGGAATACTACTGATACTCGACCAAAACCTGTTCACAATAATACTAGGCTAAAAAAGCCAATATTTTTTAAAAAACAAAAATAGAAAAAAGAGAAGAAAAAAAGGGTCTCTTAACCCTTTACGGTAATCTCTTTGATTACACCAGCAGCAACAGTAGTGCCCATGTCCCTAATCGCAAAGCGACCAAGTTCAGGGAACTCACTGTATGTTTCAACAGAGATCGGCTGAATTGGCTCAAAGCGGACAACAGCACCGTCACCAGTCTTCAGGAAGGAAGGATTCTTCTCCACGATTTGTCCAGTTCTTGGGTCCAACTTCGCAACTAGCTCCTTGAACCTAACAGAAATCTGGCCAGTGTTGGAGTGCAACACAGGAGAATAACCCGCAGCAATCGCAGTTGGGTGGTGTATAACGATGATTTGACCAATGAACTCTTTTGCAACGGTTGGTGGGCTGTCTACGTGACCTGCAACGTCGCCTCGGTGAACATCCTTCTTGGAAACACCTCTGACGTTAAAGCCGATGTTGTCTCCTGGAAGTGCTTGTTTTACTACTACGTGGTGGGTTTCAATAGATTTGCATTGACCAGTTACCTTAGAGGGCATGAAGATAAGGTTGTCACCTTCTTTGAGAATACCTGTTTCAACACGGCCTACAGGAACTGAACCAATTCCAGTGATTGTGTAAATGTCTTGAATAGGAATCCTCAAAGGCTTGTTGGTTGGTTTTTGTGGAACTTCCATCTCGTCAAGTGCCTCAAACAATGTTGTACCTTTATACCAGGGCATGTTTGCGCTCTTTTGGGATAGGTTGTCACCAGTCCAACCAGAAGTGGGAACGAAGTGAATCTTCTCTGGGTTAAAGCCTGACATTCTCAGGATTCTGGTCATCTCACCTTTGATTTCGTTGTAGCGTTCTTCTTTCCAGTCAACTGAGGGGTCATCCATCTTGTTGATTGCAACAACAATCTGGTTTACACCCAAAGTGTATGCAAGAAACGCGTGCTCACGTGTTTGGCCACCAGGACCAATACCAGCTTCAAATTCTCCACGTTTTGCAGAGATGAGAAGAATAGCAGCATCAGATTGGCTGGCTCCGGTAATCATGTTCTTTACGAAGTCCCTGTGACCAGGAGCATCGATAATTGTGAATGCATATTTAGGAGTCTCGAATTTCAGGTAAGCAACGTCGATGGTCATACCTCGTTCGCGTTCTTCTTTGAGGCGGTCCAAAACCCATGCATACTTGAAGGTTTCGCGTCCCAATTTCTTGGCTTCTTCTTCATAGGCTTTAGTTGTACGCTCATCGACTGCTCTCGTAAGAGCAAAGAGGTGACCAACAGTGGTTGATTTTCCGTGGTCAATGTGTCCAATTACAACCAAGTTTAGATGTGGTTTTTCTTTATTACTCATTGTTTTTCTGTCTCCATCACTTTTTTGTTAAAGCTCACTCGTGAATTCGTAGAGAAAACAGTTGCTTCAATTATTTTAACTTTTTGAAGGAAATACAAAATAACAAAACAACTTTTCCCAAAACAACACGAATAGGAACACTAATGTTCCTACCGTGAAGAACGTGCGATACGCTCCATCTCGTTACGCTTTTTAACAGCATAACTTTTTACGTCATCTTTGGATGCCATCAACAACTCTTCAGCAAGGTATTCATCCAAAGCCTTTGGACTACCAAAAGACTGCTTTCGGGCACCTTCTGAAAGAAAACGCAAAGCAAGGTCTACACGTCGTTGAGGAGAAATGTCTACAGCCATGTGGTAAGCGATACCACCGTAACTGATACGGGTTGTATCCTCGCCGGGTGCAGTGTTTTCTACTGCAGAAACAAGAACCTGTATTGGGTTTTCTCCTGTACGCACATTGATCATTTCAAAAGCGTTTTTCACCAAGTTTATGGCGCGGGTTTTTTTGCCAGCGCTTTCGCCTGGTCGCATAAGGTTGTTAATGAGGCGTTCTACTATGCTGACTTTTGCTTTGTGAAATTTACCGTGCTCATGTCGTCCCATGCTGTGGGGAACATATACTGATTTAACGGATATGTACTGTTTGAGCCCAGGATCTTCTACCTGAAGTCCCTCAAAGCTCCATTTTCCGAACAGTTTGATTTCTTCCATTTTGCTCAAACGAGACACCTTGACAAAGTTTCTGGGGTTAATACCAAATATTTAAGGATTGTTTACAGACAAGTTTTAACGCATGGGTTTTTCTTTTCTGCCAAGAACCAACTCGTTAAGTGAAACACCGTTTACGGTTGATACTTTCCATCGGACTCCTGGAAGGTCACCCATTGCTCCACCGCGGGAACCAGCGATTCCTTCGACGACGACTTCGTCGTGTTCATCAACTACGTTGAGTGCGCCGTCACCTGGGAGGAAAGCAGTAATTACTCTGCCGTTTTTGATGAGTTGTGTTCGTACACATTTTCGGACGGCACTGTTTGGCTGTTTGCTTTCGATGCCGACTTTTTCCAGTACGATTCCTCGTGCCATCGGTGCGCCTTTAAGAGGGTCAGATTTAACGTCTAGTTTGAGTGTTCGTCGTTTGAAGTAGACGTCTCTCCATCTGAAGTTCTTGCGCTTTGCAAGTAGTTTTCTTGCCGCTAATTCGCCTTTCGGTGACTTTGAGCCCATGCTTTTCTGTCCTCTGCAATCTATTTTGAAGTTCTGATATTTAAACAGTCCACATTCGCACACTTACATAAATACGATTCGCGAATAGTTTATCAACCAGACCAGAACCAAACCAACCAAACACAGCTTATTAGCTGTTTTGCTTGCCATAAACGCAAAAAAGCCAGATTTTAGATGGATTCTATCGGGAGGCCACGCTCAAACAGGTCTTCACATTCGGGGCAATGTTTGTATCCGATTATGGGTTTGGTTGAGATAATGATTTTTTCCCACCGCTTGTTTTTGATGTCGTATCGGTAGTTGTGGCTGTTTGGTTTTAGCAGGCATCGGTATCCGACGTAGCGTTCGTTTTGGAAAACTAGGTGCATTTTGTCTGTGCATTGGGGGTCGGCGCATGGAAGTATGTCCTTAAACATAACCATCAAATATATTAATACACAAGAAACCTGTTAATAAATGTAATGAACAAAACAACTAAACACCTGAAAATATTGCACGCGCATATTCAAGCATTGACTCAAGTTTTTGGCCAGAAAAACCGGTCAGTTTACGCAACCGGTTTTTGTCTGTTTCAATGAACTGTTTTAACAAGATGATTCCGTCCGCGGTCAACCTTTGCCGCGCAACCGAGTTCAATCCCCTGAGGTAGGTTACGGGGTACAGTTTTCTTGTTTCAATCAACGTCTGCAAATCACCGTCTTTTGGTGAACTCCACCCGATGCTGCGTATTCCCCTGCAGTCCGCGTAGCGTTTGGCGGGGTCGGTTAGTTTTGTGTTGCATACAATCATTGCGTAATCGATTTTTGTGTCGTTTACCCCCGCAGCATAACCTTCAGTTACGTCCTCGAACACAGCGCGGGCGATTCGGCTTACATCAAGGTTGGTCTGCGTATGATACAGGTAATGGTGCTTCACCTCCACAAAACAGGTCCTGCCATCCCGGGTGGCGATACCGTCGACCTCGTGTTCTACGCACATGCCACGCAACAACGTGTTCGGTTGTACATGGTACCCGTGTTCACGAAGCAACATCTGCACATAAACCTCAAAATCTGGCGCAGGCGCCAGCAAACTCAATGCTCTACGCAAATCAATCTGGTGTCGGGTTGCGGGTCTGTGGGTTCGCATGTACCGGAAAATCATTTGAAGAATCTTTTTGGTTTCAATCCCCGGATACAACATATCCTCGATTTTGGAGGCAACAGCTTCAGCAGCATCCCGCGACGCGCCCATACGCATGCAGGTCCGTACGACCTTGTTTTTGTCAAAATACTGCTTTGTTCCGTCGGCTTTGGTAACAAGAACACTCAACATAATCTCCCGCATCTTTAATACCAGTTATTTGCTAAAAAGGTAACCATGCTCCCGCGTATGATGTTTGGATTCTTCGGGAAACGTAAATAAGCAATAAATCATTTCAGAACTAGCAACACAAAAACATGTGGCCGGGTTGAGGTAGCCTGGTAGCCTATAGGCCTGTGGAGCCTAGCGCCCGGGTTCAAATCCCGGACCCGGCCCCTCTGTTTACAGTGTGGGTTTGTTGGTAAAGCTTTTAGAATCAGAAACCTCTAAATTCTTGTTCTGCAATCAAAAGATAAGCACATTTGTGGGCCGATAGTTCAGTCTGGTATGAATGCCTGACTTGCACTCAGGAGGTCGCGGGTTCAATTCCCGCTCGGTCCACCACACAGTATTCATCACTGTTTTTTGTGTGAAATCTGCGGTAACAAGTTTTGTGTTGCTGAAAATTTTTCGGAAAAGACTGTTTTTCAACAATGAACTACTATTAGTATACTAACATGCGTCAAGTTCGTGTGAATAAACAGTCGTTAACAACGGATGATTTCATATTTTCGGGACTCCAGAAAAACTCCAGCCATAGGCTTTCAGGTTTATTAAGGAAATTTGCCAAAACAGTTAACGGGGTGTTGTTTTGAAACGTGAAGAAGCAATATCGGTGTTAAAAGAGCTTCTTGACTGCTGTGTGGGTCTTGATGGTCATTATTTTGAGTTATCGCCACCGTACCCGCCTGCTCCGACTGGTGGTGGGTACCAAATTGTTATTCACGCAACGCTTGACGAACAAACAACAGAGCGCATAAAAACAATACTAACAAAACACCAGCTTGCTTACCAAACGGGCAGCATGTGGAAGCGGTCGAAAAACAAGGCAACGCCTGACACGTTCATAATCTACAGTCCAATATAGAGAAAACGTTGCTGAAAACGGTCCACGTTTATGTTGTGTCCAGCATTTCTTTGAGTGATTGTGCTTCTTCGCGTAGTCTTGCGACTTCTTCTTCGAGGCTGCAAGCTTTTGTTTTGGCTTTTTCGCGCAGTTCTTCTAGTTCTTCCATGAGTTCAGCTTTTTGGGTTTCAAGTTCTGTGATTCTTTCTCTTAGCTCTTTTAGGGTGGTCATGGCTTTTTTCCTCAAAACTTTGCGGGTAACGGGGTTTTTCCCCAGAAATAGTACCCGTTTTTGTGCTAAATACTTTTAGGCAAAAAGTTTCAGAAAACTTGTCTTAGTTGTGTAAAGCTTTAATCTGCAACACAAAATAGGATATGTGAGGCGTGGATTCTGTTGCGGATGCGAACGTTTTTGGCGGGTTTTCATTTAACCAACTTTTTGGTTCTAACCCTTGTTACGGTGTATTTCCTGTTTAGCCCGCGTAGCCTGTTAGAGGCTTGGAGGTTGCCGCTTTTTGGTTACTACATTGTTTCTGGCATCGGCGGTGTTACGTTGGCGTTGTGGGTTGCATTGGACGGAAAACGCATCCAAGGCTACGCATCAAAGATAAAAACGTTAGAAGAAAAACTAACCGCGTTAGAAAAGAAAATCAGGATAATAAAACCCGACAACGACTAGGTTGTTTCGAACATCCACGGGTATTTCCTGTGCATTAACTCGCTTACCGCATATGGAGCGATTATACCTTCTTCGCAGATTAACCCGTGAATAAAGTCGCGCCTTGTTACATCAAATGCGGGGTTTCTGATAATCAAACCAAGCGGAGTCGTGTCCCAGACTTCTTTGGGGTTTCGTTCCTCGATTGGTTCGTATGCACCCAAAACGGTTATGGGGTCAAACTTGAGAAGCTCCGTTGCCACATAAAACGGTGTACGCGCCTCGCTGGCGGCAAGGGCAACCATACTGGTTCCAATCTTGTTAACAACATTACCCTCAGAGGTAATCGCGTCAGCGCCCACCACTACGAAGTCTACCTCGTTGATGAAGTGGCGAACCGCAGAATCCACAATCATGGTGGTTTTGATGCCAGCATCTAAAAGTTCTTTGGCGGTGAGCCTGCCCTGAAAAACTGGTCTGGACTCGGTGCAGACAACCTCAAACCGTTTTCCGTCTGCCTTGGCTTTTTTGAGAATATTCATAACCGTAGAAGAATGACAGTGCGTAAGAACCATTGAACCATCAGAAATCCGTTTAGAACCAACAGCGGCTATTTGTTCTTTGGAACGTTCAAGTTGCCTCAAAAACTGTGCAGATACCTGTGAAACGGTTTCAACCAGTTCCGAAACCTCTGTTTTGGGGCTGGTTTCTACTGCCTGAACAACGTAAAGAACCGCGTTTCGCATCAACGGCTCTGTAGACCGTGAACTAAAAAGAACAGTCTGAGCCTCGGAGAGTTCTTTAAGAAACGTTTGTTTGGTTTTGGCTTTGGATTCTTTTACGCCTGCTTCAACAGATTTTATGGCGGCAATCGCCACATTTCGGGCTCCTTGGATTTCCAGATGTTTTATTTTTTCAGCCGAATCTATAACAGATTTCCACAAACCAACAAAACCCCCAACAAGTGATATCTAACATATAGTAAACGGGCAGTGACTTAAAAACCTAAAAAGAAACAGTGAACCAGCACAAAAACGGCTGGCTCATTTTGTGTGTGTATTCGTGGGTCGGTTAAGGGTGTGTAGCCACGTGTTGTTCGATAGCTTTTATTACACCTTCACCTTTCTCGACGATTGCCTCGTATGTTTGACCAATACTGTGAGGCGTAGAAATAACACGTTCACATTGAATCAAACCAAGAGCAGTTTGGTCCTCGAAAGGTGTCTTTGAAACCAGAACATCCAACGCAGCGCCAATCTTGCCAGCCTTCAGGGCATCAAGTAACGCCTGTTCGTTGATGATTCCACCGCGGGCAGTGTTAACAAGAAACGCGCCGTTTTTCATTTTGTCGATTTCGTTTTTGCCAATAAGGTCACGTGTTCCGCTGGTTAATGGACAGTTAACAGAGATAAAATCAGAGGTTTTCACCAGTTCATCCAACGAAACCAACTTGACAGAACTGTCATTTTGAATGCATGGGTCATACACGATAACGTTCATGTTAAGAGCATTACCCAACCGAGCAACTTCGCGCCCGATTTTACCGCAACCGCATATACCCAAGGTTTTTCCGGTAACACGGCAACCAATCAACGATTCTTTCTTCCATTGTCCCCGTTTCATGGAGCGGTCGCCTTCAACTAGGTTTGTTGCATGTGCAAGAATGTATGCGATAACACCCTGTGCAACGTCGTAGGACTGGGCAGGAACGTTATAGAAACAGATACCGTGCTCATTCAAGCAGTCCAAGCTGATGTGGTCAATACCATGAGTGGCAGTGATTACACACTCGAGGCTTTTCATGACATCAACCAGTTCCTTGTTTACCTTTGTTTTGCTTCGGACAACAAGTATGGTTACCTTGTCAAGCGGTAAACTGTAATCGATGTCACTGGATTGGTATATTGTTCCAAATTTGGATAAGTGGTCAAGAAAGTCCTGACCAAAATTGTCACATACTAAGATTGTGTGCGCGCGCATTGTTGAATCACTTCATTTGTTGATATTTTGTTAACAAACTGCAGGAAATCCAAAGGCAGAAGGCAAACATTACCTTTTGCCAACAGCTTATTAGCTCAGATGAGTTACTGAAGCATTATTTAAGCATTTATGGATTTGGTTGAACGTTTATACTGTCCAACCAAGCTCCGCCAAAACAGGCCCAAGATTCTTCAACATTGAATCTATAACGTCAAACTCGACGTAACCCATGTTTCCAATCCTGAACGTGCTACTTTTCAGCGTCCCATAACCTTCAGCCAACTCAAAACCGCGGTCACGCATCTTGCTGTAAACCGCGATACCATCAACACCAGCAGGCGAGTTCACACAGTTAACTGTTGGGCTTTCGTAGCCGTGTTTGGGGAACATTGTAAGACCCAGTTTTTTTACACCATCTCGGATTTGTTGGCTGCGTTGTGCATAAAGGTCAAAGTAGTATTGTTTTCCGCCTTTCTCTTCGATGAGTTTGAGAATCGTGTTCATGCCAGCAATCTGGGGAATAACAGAAGTCATCGGTGTACCCTTTTTTTGTTGATGTTTTTCCCAGACTTTAAAGTCGAAGTACCAGCCCTTGTTTTTGGTTGTTGCAGATTTCTTGAGTGCATCCTTGCTTACGGCTCCTACACTTAGTCCTGGGGGAACTCCGAAACATTTCTGTGAACTCGAAAAACATACATCCAAGCCCCACTTGTCAACGTTGATTTCTGCTCCACCCATGGAACTAACTGCGTCCACAAGCACCAGTTTACCGTGGTTCTTAACAACCTCTGCAAGCTTGCCCAGATGATTCAGCAAACCAACGCTTGTTTCGTTGTGGGTAATTGTTACTGCTTCCACGTCCTTTGTTTTGGACAGTTTCTCATCCAACAGGTCAGGCGTGATTGGTTCACCCAGAGGAGTTTCAAGGGTTTCCACCTCTTTCCCGTTGGCGGTACCAGTTTCGGCGAACCGTTGACCGAATGCTCCAGAAACGCAGCTGAGCATTTTTTTGTTTACACAGTTAAGCACACAGGCTTCCATGAAACCTGAACCCGTGCTTGAGAAAAGATAAACGTCGTTTTGGGTTTCTAAAAAGTTCTGCAGCATCGCCACAGTTTCAACATGCAGTTTTTTGTATTCTTCGCTACGGTGACTCATCATTTGCATGCCCATTGCCTCTAAAACTTCGGGGTAGCAGGCAACAGGACCAGCAGTAAACAACTTCATTTTTAACACCAAAAAT